>NZ_DASWTD010000599.1:0-1819 GCF_036402335.1 Sphingopyxis sp.
TAGAGCGCGCCGCTCGCCTCTTCGTCGCGGTCGTCCTTGCTCCCCGCCCAGATCCGGCCAGCAGCGTCGGTCTTGGCATCGTTCAGCCGGTTGTGCGGCCGATCGGTTTCGGGGTTGCCGATCGGTTCGAGCATGAAAGGATCGAGCGAAAGTTTTGCGAAACCGCTCTTAAGCCCGACGAGGAAATCATCGCGGCCCTCGCGCTCGATGATCCAGCCGATCGGCTCGTCGAACGCCCAGCTGCGCACCCTTCCGCTTGCCAGGTCCAGCCGGTGCAGCGCCGGCGCCATGATATCGACCCAGAAGAGGGCATTTTCGCGCGCCACCCAGCGTGGCCCCTCCCCCAGAATCGCGTTTTGCGGCGTTTCAACAATCTTGATGTCGTTCATTTTCCACCCGAATTTTTAAATCACATGATTTATATGATAAAATATTGACGTCTGTCGATTCCAAACGATAATCAGGCCACAGAAAAATGGACGGGCAGCGCCTTTCCGGGGAGTGGAATGATCTTAAGACGACAGTTTATCGCAGTCTCGTCTGTCGCGCTGGGACTGGCAATGGCCGGCTGCGCGCGGTCGTCGGACGGCAAGGTCCGCATCGGCTTCATCGTCAAGCAGCCCGAGGAGCAATGGTTCCAGAGCGAATGGAAATTCGCAGGGGTCGCGGCGCGCGAGCACGGCTTCGACCTGATCCGCATCGGCGCGCCCGACGGCGACCGCGTGCTGACCGCGATCGACAATCTCGCCGCCAAAAATGCCTCGGGCTTCGTCATCTGCGCCCCCGACCCGCGTCTCGGCACCGCGATCGAGCAGCGCGCGCGCGTCAACGAGCTCAAGGTCATGTCGGTCGACGACCGGCTGATCGGCCCCGACGGCAAGCCAATCCGCTCGATCCCGCACGTCGGCATCTCGGGCGTCGCGATTGGCAAGCTCGCGGGCGAAGCCGCCGCTGCCGAAGCGAAGCGGCGCGGCTGGCCGCTGGGCCAGATCGGCGTGCTCCGCATCGCCTATGACAGTCTCGAAACCGCGCGCGAGCGCACCTTCGGCGCAAGGGACGCACTGATCGCCGCGGGGCTTCCCGCCGAGCATATCTTCGACGCGCCGCAGCGCACGACCGATACCGAGGGCGGCTTCACCGCCGCCGACCCGGTGCTCACGCGCAACGCGGCGCTCAAGCACTGGATCATCGTCGGATTGAACGACGAGGCGGTGCTCGGCGGCGTCCGCGCGGCCGAAGGGCTCGGGCTTGGCGGCGATGCGGTGATCGGCGTCGGGATCGGCGGATCGGGCACCGCCGATGCCGAATTCGCCAAGACGCGGCAGACGGGCTTCTACGCCTCGGTCCTGCTCAGCGCGCGCAAGCATGGCTATGACACCGCGACCGCGATGTATGAATGGGTGACGCGCGGCACCCCGCCGCCGCCCCTCGTCCACACCAGCGGCACCCTCATGACGCGCGACAACTTCCGCGCCGTGCTCGCCCGCGAGGCCGCATGAGCGCCGCCCCTGCCCTGACGCTCGCCGGCATCGGCAAGCAGTTCCCGGGCGTCGTCGCGCTCGACGGCGTCGGCTTCTCGGTGCGCGCGGGCGAAGCGCGCGGGCTGATGGGCGAAAATGGCGCGGGCAAGTCGACCCTGCTCAAGATTTTGGGCGGCGAATATCGCCCCGAGGCGGGCGGCCTTGCAATCGACGGCACCGAATGCAGCTTCACGTCGCCGGCGGACAGCCAGGCGGCCGGGGTCGCGATCATCCACCAGGAATTGCAGCTCGCGCCCGACCTGTCGGTCGCCGAAAATATGCTGCTTGGCGCCTATCCG
>NZ_DASWTD010000600.1:0-6386 GCF_036402335.1 Sphingopyxis sp.
CGACGGCGCCGACCGCCCGCGCGGCGGTGGCGGCGGTGGCCCGCGGATGGGCGGCCGTGGTGGCCGTGGTGGCGGCCCCGGCGGAATGTTCGGCGGGCCGCAGGGCGGGCGCTGGCAGGTGTCGCTCTATCACACGATCAAGCTGACCGACAAAGTACTGATCCGTCCGGGTGTTCCCGAACTCGACCTTTTGAACGGGTCGGCAACGGGCAGCGGCGGCGGCAGCAACCGCCACCTGTTCGAACTCGACGGCGGCCTGTTCAACAAGGGGATGGGCGTGCGGCTCAGCGCGAAATATGACAGCGGCAGCACGGTCACCGGCGGCACCGCCGGCGACCTGAAATTCGGCGACCTCGCAACCTTCAACCTGCGTTTCTTCGTCGACCTGAACCAGAAGCCGAAGCTGACCGAAAAGCTGCCGTTCCTGAAGGGCTCGCGCCTGCGCCTGTCGGTCGACAATGTCTTCGATGCGCAGCGCAAGATCACCGACGCCAACGGCATCGTGCCGCTCAACTACCAGCCGGGCTATATCGACCCCTTGGGCCGCTATATCGAGCTGGAGTGGCGCAAGACCTTCTAGGCCGCGAGGCCGGCGGTCCCGATCGCGCCTTCGGGCGCCGGTTCGGAAGGGACGAAGGTCAGCGCCTTTACGAACTGCGCGGTGCAGCTCGACCAGCTGTACCGCGCGCCGAGTGCGGCGGCGTCGGCGCGGTCGCACGCGAGCGCGGCGTCGATTGCGCGGCCGAGATCCTCGTCGAGCGCGCCGGCGTCGTCGGTCACGATGTCACCGGGTCCCGGGACCGGAAAGGCCGCGACCGGCGTACCGCAACTCAGCGCCTCGATGACGACGAGCCCGAAGGTGTCGGTCCGGCTCGGGAAGACGAAGACGTCGGCGCCCGCATAGGTCGAGGCGAGCGTCTCGCCGCCAAGCTTGCCGAGGAACAGCGTTTCGGGATGCTTCGCCTGCAGGTCGGCGAGCGCGGGGCCTTCGCCGACGACGATCTTCGTTCCCGGCCGGTCGTTGTCGAGGAACGCGCCGATATTCTTTTCGACCGCGACGCGGCCGACATAAAGCTGGATCGGGCGTGCCAGTCCTTTGAACGCGGGGTGCGGCGCGCGACCGGGGCGGAAGAGATCGTGGTCGACGCCGCGTTCCCACATCATCGTCTGGGCCAGGCCCTGATCGGCGAGTTCGCGTGCCAGGCTGCGCGTCGCGACCATGATGTGCCGCGCGGGGCGGTGGAACCAGCGGATGAAGCGCCAGACGAAGGCGGGGGACAGCGGCAGCCGCGCGGCGACATATTCGGGAAAGCGCGTGTGATAGGCGGTGGTGAAGGGGAAGTTGCTGCGGATGCACCAGCGCCGTGCCGCCATGCCGAGCGGCCCCTCGGTCGAGATATGGATCGCCTGCGGCGCAAAGGCGCGGATATGGCGCGCGACCTTGCGCCGGCCTGCGAGTGCGAGCCGGATTTCGGGATAGGATGGGCAGGGGAGCGAACGGAACAGGTCCGGCGAGATTACCCCGACCTCATGCCCTGCGGCGCGAAGTTCGCCGATCGTCGCCTGTAACGTGCGGACGACGCCGTTGACCTGCGGCTCCCACGCGTCGGTGACGATCAATATCCTCATGCGGCCGCCGGAAGCGCCAGCGGCGTCGGTACGTTACGGGCCGCGACCTCTTTCGCCCAGTGGAGGATTTCCATCGTGCCGTCATGATGCTCGACGAGCGCGGTACAGCCTTCGACCCAGTCGCCGTCGTTATAATATTCGGTGCCCTCGATCTCGCGCATCTCGGCGCTGTGGATGTGGCCGCACACCACGCCGTCGACCCCGCGCGAGCGCGCGGCGTGGGCGACGACTTCCTCGTAGCGCCCGATGAACTGGACGGCATTCTTGACCTTGTGCTTGGCGACCATCGACAGCGACCAATAGGGCAGGCCGAACGCGCTGCGGACGCGGTTCACGACCACATTGCACTTCATCAGCGCGGTGTAGGCGGCGTCGCCGACGAAGGCGAGCCAGCGGTGCGCGAGCATCACGGCGTCGAACTCGTCGCCATGGACGACGAGCAGCTTGCGGCCGTCGGCGGTCTCGTGGATCGCCTCGCGGCGAATCTCGACCCCGCCGAAATCGAAGCCGTCGAACGGCTTGCACATTTCGTCATGGTTGCCGGGGACATAGACGACGCGCGTGCCGCGCTTCGCGCGCTTGAGCACGCGCCACACGACGTCATTATGCTCGGGCGGCCAGAAATGGCGCTTCTTGAGCCGCCAGCCGTCGATGATGTCGCCGACGAGATAGAGCGTCTCGCAATCGACATGGTCGAAAAAGTCGATCAGCAGCGGCGCGTTGCACCCGCGCGTGCCGAGGTGAATGTCGCTGACCCACACCGTGCGATAGCTCCGCCGTTCGCCAATCACCCGCTCGGGAACATGCGGATCGGTTGTGAACGGGTCGGGAAAGCGGGCGGGGATGGGCAGGGTCGAAATCGATGCCATGTCACACTCCGAAAGCAGCCTTTAGCTGCCCCCGGCCTAGACAGGAGATTTGTTACAGCGTGCGAATCAAAACCGCGACAGTTTGAAGAAATTTCGGCGTCGCTTGTGTGACGTTGCCTATTTGACACATATCTGGTTAACCATGATCCAATCAGGTTCGCCGGATCACCAAATTCCTGATTTCGCTCATATCCTCCATCGCGAAGCGCACGCCCTCGCGGCCCAGCCCGCTGTCCTTCACCCCGCCATAGGGCATATTGTCGACGCGATAGCTCGACACATCGTTGACGACGATGCCGCCGACGTCGAGCGTGTCCCATGCATCGAGCACCTGGTGGATGTCGCGCGTGAAGATACCCGCCTGCAGCCCGAACTTGCTGTCGTTGACCTCGGCCATCGCCTTGTCGAACTTCTTGAACTTGGACAAGATGGCCAGCGGGCCGAAGGCTTCCTCGCGGTACGCCTTCGATTTGCGGTCGACATTTTCGAGCAGCGTCGCCTCGAGCATCGCGCCCTTGCGCTTGCCGCCGGTGAGCAGCTTCGCGCCGCCCGCGACCGCTTCCTGAATCCAGCCGTCGAGCCGCGCGGCCTCCTTTTCGGAAATCATCGGACCGATGAAGGTCTCGCGCTTCTTGGGATCGCCCGCGATCAGCGTCCTGGTCTTCTTGACCAGCATCGCGCGGAACTTGTCGTAGATGTCTTCGTGGATGATGATCCGCTGCACCCCGATGCACGATTGCCCCGACTGGTAGAAGGCGCCGAAGATGATCCGGTCGAGTGCATGCTTGAGGTCGGCGTCCTTGTCGACGATCACCGCGGCGTTACCGCCGAGTTCGAGCACGATCTTCTTCTTGCCCGCCTTCGCCTTCAGATCCCAGCCAACCCCGGGCGAACCGGTGAAGGACAGCAGTTTCAGCCTTTCGTCGGTCGTGAACAGATCGGCGCCGTCGCGCGTCGCGGGCAGGATCGAGAAAGCGCCTTCGGGCAGGATGTCGCATTCGGCGAGCACCTCGCCCATGATGATTGCGCCCAATGGCGTCATCGACGCGGGCTTCATCACGAAGGGACAGCCCATCGCGATCGCCGGCGCGATCTTGTGCGCTGCGAGGTTCAGCGGGAAGTTGAACGGCGAGATGAAGCTGCACGGGCCGATCGGCACGCGTTTCCACATCCCCATATAGCCCTTGGCGCGGGGCGAGATGTCGAGCGGCTGGACTTCGCCATAGTTGCGCACCGCTTCTTCGGCCGCGATGCGGAAGGTGTCGATCAGGCGCGTGACCTCGCCCTCGGCATCGTTGATCGGCTTGCCGGCTTCGACGCACAGCGCATAGGCAAGCTCGTCGAACCGTTCCTTGAAGCGCGCCACGCAATGGTTGAGGACCGCCTGTTTCTCGAAACTCGCGAGCCGCGCCATCGGCTCGGCGGCACGCACGGCGCCGGCGATCGCCTCGTCGATGACATCGGGAGTCGCGAGCGCCGTCCGGAACGCGACCTTGCCGGTATATTTGTCGGTGACCTCGAGGTCGGTATTGGGCTGCTTCGCCTCGTTGGCGAGGTAGAGCGGATAGACGTCTTTGAGTTTCATCGGGTCTGTTCTCCGTATCCCGGCGAAAGCCGGGACCCAGTGCTATTACGCGCAGCGGCTGTCCGGGCCGCATGGTACCCCCGCTTTCGCCGGGGTATCATGCACCAGATCAAAGCTCCTTCGACAACCGCTTGATGTCGTTGTTCAAAATCTGGTCGTTCTCCGAATAATCGACCGGGCAGTCGATCAGATGCACACCCGGCGTATCGCGGGTATAGGCGAGAAGTTCCTTCAAATGCGCCGCACTCTCGACGCGGTGGCCGTGCGCGCCATAGCTTTCGGCATATTTGACGAAATCGGGGTTGCCATAGGTCAGCCCCCAATCCTTGAAGCCCATATTCGCCTGTTTCCAGCGGATCATGCCATAGCTGTTGTCGTTGAGGATCAGCACCGTGATGTTGAGCCCCAGCCGCACCGCGGTTTCCATTTCCTGGCTGTTCATCATGAAGCCGCCGTCGCCGCAGATCGCCATGACCTTGCGGTTCGGATAGAGCATCGATGACATCATCGCCGACGGCAGGCCAGCGCCCATCGTCGCGAGCGCATTGTCGAGCAGCACCGTGTTCGGCTTGCACGCGGTATAGCCGCGCGCGAACCAGATCTTGTAGACGCCGTTATCGAGGCAGATGATCCCGTCGTCGGGCATCGCGTCACGGATCGACTGCACGAGGTGCGGCGGGAAGATCGGGAAGCGCTCGTCCTTCGCCAGCGGCGCAGTATGTTCGACCTCGGCCTGGCGATAGGCGAGCAGATGATCGAACTTCCATCCGCCGTTGGGGACGATATCCTCCTTCATCTGCCATACCGCATTGGCGATATCGCCGATCACCTCGATATTCGGGAAATAGACCGGATCGACCTCGGCGGTCTTGCTCGACACGTGGATCACGGTCGGGCCGCCGCGTTGCATGAAGAAGGGCGGCTTTTCGATCACGTCGTGGCCGAGGTTGACGATGCAGTCGGACGCCTCGACCGCCCGGTGGACGAAATCGCCCGACGACAGCGCGGCGCAGCCGAGGAATTTCGGATGCCGCTCATCGATCACGCCCTTGCCGAGCTGCGTCGTCAGGAAGGGGATGCCGGTCTTTTCGATGAACTGCAGCAGCATCCGGCCGGTCATCGTGCGGTTCGCGCCCGCCCCGATCACGAGTACCGGCGAGGTCGCGTTCTCGAGCGCCTTCACCGCTTCGCGGATCGATTTCACGTCGGCTGTCGGCCGGCGCGAGTGGCTGCGCTTCAGCGGCAGGCTCTCGGTATGCTCGTCGGCGATATCTTCGGGCAATTCGATATGCACCGCGCCGGGCTTTTCCTCTTCGGCGAGGCGAAAGGCTTCGCGCACGCGGCTCGGGATATTGTCGGACGAGGCCATCTGGTGCGTATATTTGGTGATCGGTCCCATCATCGCGACGACGTCGAGGATCTGGAAACGCCCCTGTTTCGATTTCTTGATCGGTTTCTGCCCGGTGATCATCATCATCGGCATCCCGCCGAGCTGCGCATAGGCGGCGGCGGTCACGAAGTTCGTCGCGCCGGGGCCGAGCGTCGCAAGGCACACCCCGGTCTTGCCGGTATGGCGGCCATAGGTCGCGGCCATGAAGCCCGCGCCCTGTTCGTGGCGCGTCAGGATCAATTTGATCTTGGTCGACCGCGACAGGCTGTCGAGGAAATCGAGATTTTCTTCGCCCGGAACGCCGAAAATATACTCGACGCCTTCTTCCTCCAGGCATTCGATGAACAGGTCGGATGCTTTTTTCATATGTCAGTCGCCCCCTCAGCTGCGCACCGCCCGGTGCGGCCCCAAGTCATGCCGGCGACCCCTCAGCACATATGTCGTTGCAGCGGCGCTCGTCATAGGTCGCGAGTCCCTGCTGCATCGGGACAGGTTTGTAACGAGGGGGCAGGGGGTTGTCACCCTGCGCAAAGGCGGCCCCGCACGGGATGCGCGGGGCCGCGACGATTGCATCAGGAGGTGACGGTCCCCTGTGAGTTGACCCAGCCTATTTCTCTTTCTCTTTCTTGGGCCCGATGTCATCGGCGTCGACATATTCAAGCTTGTGACTGAGTTCGTCGAAATCGGCCTGCGTCGATGGCGCGATATTGGGTCGGCCGACCATGATGCCCATCTTGATCTTGCATTTCACATAATAGGTCTCGCCTGGTTCTACCTCGAGCGTCAGAAGGTCGGTAGCTTCGCTCTTGACCGTATAGCTGTGCGAACCCGGATCGGCTGCAAGGACGACATATTTGCCCGCTCCGAGCGCGCTCAATCGCTGGCCATTTTCATTGATCCCGCATCCGAGCGC
>NZ_DASWTD010000601.1:0-1752 GCF_036402335.1 Sphingopyxis sp.
GCCGCTCGCCCGGGGATATCTCCGCGACCTTCGGCATCCCCGAGCTCGGCGTGAAGCGCATCCTCGCGCTCGGCAATCTCTTGCCGCGCATCCGCGGGCTTTACCGCCGCGAGGATATCGACGTCGCCACCGTTCGGCACCTGGCCTTGGCGAGCAAGAGCCAGCAGAAGGCATGGCTCGCGCTGTTCGACGACCCGCAGACCTATTGTCCGACCGGCCACCAATTGAAGGCCTGGCTCTTCGGCGGCGCGTCGATCAAGGTCGACCATGCCCTGTTCGACGTCGAGGCAAGTGGGCTGGCGGTGATTGCCGACCTGTTCGGCGAGGACCGCTATTTCGCGGACAGCGATGCTTTCTGGAAAGAGCAGGACGCCGCCATTGCGGCACGGCGCGAAGACTATCTCGACGCCGGATGGCCCGACGTCGTCGTGATCCCGCGCGGCGAATATTTCTCGTCTTGGGAGTATCGCAAGGCGCCCAAGCGCAAGGGCGGGCGCGTCTATATCTATGTGCGCGAGAGCGGCGAGGTCGATTTCTTCGAGGGCTATGTGACCGCGAAAGAAGCGAAGCGGCTCGAAGCCGGGGAGGCGATTGCGAGCAATGTGAAGACGCCGCGTCCGGAGGTGTCGAACGCGATGCAGACCTATATCGACCTCCACCGCCATGCCGCCGTGCGCGCCGCCTTGCTCCATCATCCGAAGGTCGCGCTGCGCCTGATGGTCGCCCACGCCATCGTTGGCTCGCCGCTCTGGACCGTGCGGGTCGAGCCACAGGCGGCGCGCAGCGAAGCGGTGCGCGAAAGCGTCGAGACATGCCGGGGCGAAACCGAGTTCGACGCGCACCGGCGCTCGGTCCTCGCGCTGCTCGGCTTCTCGGAAGAGGAGCCGACCGTCTCGGGCGGCAACGGCAAGGGCAC
Source organism: Sphingopyxis sp. (assembly GCF_036402335.1). Classification (GTDB taxonomy): domain Bacteria; phylum Pseudomonadota; class Alphaproteobacteria; order Sphingomonadales; family Sphingomonadaceae; genus Sphingopyxis. The sequence goes on from NZ_DASWTD010000601.1 coordinate 917, forward strand.
CGGGCTGGCGTCGGTCTTCCTGCGCCTGCTCGACTTGCCCGACCGCGCGGTGATGGACGTGATCGCGGTCGTGATCGGCGAAACGCTCGCCGCGGGCAGCGCGGCGGTCGAGGCGACCGGCCTCGAAATCGGCCTCGACATGGCGCGCTATTGGCAGGCCGACGAGGCCTTCTTCGAGTGCGTGCGCGACAGGGAAGTGCTGACCGCGCTCGTGGCCGACATCGCGGGCGAGGAGGTCGCAGCCGCCAACGCCAAGGAGAAAGGGGCGACCTTGAAGCAGATCGTCCGCGACCACCTGGACGGCAACAATGGCCGCGCCAAGGTCGAGGCATGGATGCCCCGCTGGATGGCCTTCCCGCCGTCCGACTATACGGCGCGCGGCGGCGTCGGCTCCGTTTGCATGCACGAGCATGTGCAGCGGGTGAGGGCCGAGCGTCAGCCGGAACCCCCGGCGGAGCGCGAAGCTGCCTAGACGATCGGCGGGTGGCGGTTCGCCGCCGCCCGCAACATGACCCTTTTGCCGCCCGCCGCTTTTGCGGCTCGGGCGGCTTTTTCATGCCCGTCATTCTTGACGGAATCCCCTCGGGCCGATGCTGGTCCACGCGACGGAGGAAGGGTGTCCGCTCGGCAAAGGCTGAGTATCCGGCAGCGTGCGGGCCGCTTCAAGGACGACGGGGCCCCACCATTTTGCCGCGCAAAATCGTGACCCCCATCGCCGCTGGCGCGGCCGCTTCGCGGTCCTTGACCCGGCCCCCACGCTGCCGGGCGAAGTCCCTGTCTTTCGCAAGACCAGGAGGCAGACATGAGCATCGAACAGCAAATCGAGGAACTGCGCG
>NZ_DASWTD010000602.1:0-5024 GCF_036402335.1 Sphingopyxis sp.
GGCTATCTGCTGGTCGGCAGCCTGCTCGCGCCGAAGGACCTCGACCGCTTCTACGGGATTGCGAAAGATATCGCCGCCGACCTCGTCGCAAAGCCGGTCAGCGCCGACGAGCTGGCGCGCAACGCGGTGCCGATCCGCGAACAGGTCGCGCGCGCCTCGACCGGCAATGTCTACTGGATGTTCCTGCTCGAGGGCGCGACGCGCGATCCGCGTATCACCGCCGCGGCGCTATCGATCCAGGACGATATTTCTGCCGTCACCGCTGCCGACGTGCAGCGGCTCGCGCGGCAATATCTGACACCCGACCGCCAATGGTCGCTGGCGATCCTGCCCAAGGGGATGACGCTCGCCGGCGCATCGGCGCTGGGTGCGGCGCCCGCACCGGTGCCGGCGGCGGGTGGGCGATAGCACCTGCCTCAGTGCAACTTCAGCCGCGGGCGGATGATGGCGTTCACCCGGCCGATCAGGATCAGCGCCAACCCGTGAAGCCAGCCGTGGATCGCGATCAGGTGCATCCGGTATAGCGAGGTATAGACGAACCGCGCGAGCCGGCCCTCGATCGCCATCCGCCCGCCGACCAGATTGCCCATCAGGCTGCCCACCGTCGAAAAGCGGCTGAGCGACACCAGCGAGCCATGGTCGCGATAGACGAAGTCGTGCAGCGGCTTGCCCTTCTCGATCGCGACGAGGTTGCGGAAAACCGTCGACGCCATCTGGTGCGCCGACTGCGCGCGCGGCGGCACCGGCCGCTCGTCTCCCGGCAACACGCAATAGGCGCAGTCGCCGATCGCGAAGATGCGGTCGTCGGCGGTGGTCTGCAGCGTCGGGCGGACGACGAACTGTCCGCTGCTTGCGCGTTCCAGCCCGTCCTCCTCGTTGGCGAGCGGCGCGGTCTTTACCCCCGCCGCCCAGACGCGCAGGTCGGCGGGAACGATCTCGCCCGATTTCAGGACCATCGCGTCGGCGCGTACTTCGGTCACCGGGGTGCTGGTGAGCACGGTGACGCCCAGCGCCTCCAGCTCCTGCTGCGCTGCCGCCGCGAGCCGCTCGGGAAGCGCGGGCAGGATGCGCGGCCCGGCCTCGATCAGCGTGACGCGCAGCCGTTTCTCGTCGAACACCTCCAGCCCGTAATGGCGAAGGCCGCTCGCCGCGTTGAACAGTTCGGCCGCCAGCTCGACCCCCGTCGCACCACCGCCGACCAGCGCAATCCGGACCTGCGCATCGCTCGCGGGGTCCTTCATCATTGCGTGCGACACGCGAAGGCAATGGTTGAGCAGCTTGTTGCGGAAGCGGTCCGCCTGCGGCCGTTCGTCGAGGAAGATGCAATGTTCGCGCGCGCCCGGCGTGCCGAAATCATTGCCGACCGAGCCCATCGCGAGCACCAGATAGTCGAAACGCAGCCGGTGGCGCGCGATGAGCTCGCTGCCGTCGTCGTCGAGCATCGGTGCGATGACGATCTCGCGTGCGGTGGCGTCAATGCTTTCGAGCGTGCCGGGAAAGAAGCGATAGCCCCAGCGGTGGCAATGGCTGCGATAACCGACCTCGTCGAGATTGGCGTCGAGCGATCCCGCGGCGACTTCGTGCAGCAGCGGTTTCCAGACATGGGTGCGGTTCTTGTCGATCAGGATGATGTCGTGCCTCGCGCGGCCGTACCGCGCGCCGAGCCTTCGCGCGAGTTCGAGCCCGCCGGCGCCACCGCCCACGATGAGGATCTGGGTCTTGCGCTGCGTGGTCACGTCGGGCTCCTTCGAAAGCCTGGGTCCTGACCCTAGCCGTTGTCGCCGGCGATGGGCCGCCGCGTCCGGCGGATACGCGGTTCTTCCTCCAGCTTGCCTTTCGTCATGATGTCGTGGCGCATTTTCGCCCGCACGTCGTGGATCGACGCGATCACGGGCCCCATCGCGACGCCGAGGTCGATCAGCACGGCTTCGGCGAGTTGCAGCGAGCTTTCAAGCGTTTCAGGCACCGCGTCGCTCGCGCCCGCCTGATAAAGCGAGCCGGCGTGGTCGGCATCGCGCGCGCGGCTGATGATCGGCAGCTCGGGATATTTCTGGCGAAGCTGGCGCGTCATGCGAAGCTGCTGCACCGGATCGTCCATCGTCAGCACGATCGCATTGGCGCTTTCGATCCCGAGCTTGTCGAGCGCGCCCGTGCGCGCGACGTCGGCAAAGCGAACGATGAAACCGTCGTGGCGCGCCGCCGCCACGGTGTCGATGTCGGCGTCGACGGCGATATAGGGGCGCTGATGTTCGCGCAGCAGTTCGGCGACGGTGTGCCCGACGCGGCCGAAGCCGACGATGACGGTGCGGCCTTCGGGCGTGTCATCGCCCTGCGTCTCGCCCGTCCGCATCTCGATCCGGCGCGCGATGTCGTGGCCGACGCGCGCGAGGAGCGGCGTGATCGTCAATCCGATCGCCGTGACAAGCTGCCAGAATTCGGCGGTGTCGCGGCTGATGATCTGCGCCTGCAGCGCGGTCGCGAGCACGATCAGCGTCGTTTCCGAGGGGCTCGACATCAGCAGGCCGACCTCGGCCGCGGTGCCGCGCCGCGCGACGTTGGAAAAGCGCAATAGGGCCGCGGTAACGATCGCCTTGATCGCCACAACGCCGACGACCGCAACGACCAGCTGCGGCCACTGTTCGGCGATCGTCTTGAGGTTCAGCCCCATGCCGACGCTGATCAGGAAGACCCCGAGAGCGAGGCCCTTGAACGGCGCGGTGATCGCCTCGACCTCGTTATGATATTCGGTTTCGGCGATCATCAGCCCGGCGAGCAGCGCCCCGACGATCGGCGACAGGCCCACCGCCGCGGTCGCGAGCGCCGCGACGATGACGACGAGCAGGCTGGCGGCAAGGAACAGTTCGGGATCCTTGGCGCGTGCGGCCTGCGCGAAGATTCGCGGCAACAGGAACCAGCCGCCGATCGCGAGCGCCGCGACGACCACGGCGCCCTGCCACAGCGTCGTCAGCAACAGCTCGGCATTGTCGCCCGTTGCGCTGGGTGCCAGCGCGCCGAGGAGGAAGATGATCGGGACGATCGCCAGATCCTCGAACAGCAGCATCGAGAAGGAGGCGCGGCCGACCGCCGATTTCGTTCCCGCAATCGGCAGCACGAGCGCGGTCGAGGAAAGGGCGAGGGCGATGCCGAGGCCAAAGGCGGCGGGCGTCGAATAGTCGCCGATCAGCTTCAGCGCGGCGCCGAGGATCAGTCCGCCGAGCAGCAGTTCGGCAGCGCCGATGCCGAACACGAGTTTGCGCAGCTGCCACAGGCGGCGGAATGACAGCTCGAGCCCGATCGAGAAGAGCAGCAGGATGATGCCGAACTCGGCGAACAGCGCGATATCCTCGGTCGAGGCGATCGTGACGTGCCTGAGCCACGGATAGTCGCTGGCGAGGGCGCCGAGCCCCGACGGCCCGACGAGCAGCCCGACAAGGATAAACCCGATCACCGGTGGCAGGCGGAAACGCGCGAAGGCCGGGATGACGATGCCCGCGGCGCCGAGGACCACCAGCGCGTTGCCGATGGCGGAGGTTTCTGTTTCCGATACCATAAGGGCCGACCTTATGCAGGCCGGCCCCGATTGGCTAGGTGGTTATCCCAACCTTTTTGGTTGTTTTCAGCTACCCATCTTGGCTTCGAGATTCTCGACGATCGCCTCGAAGAAACCTTCGGTGGTCAACCAATTCTGATCGGGACCGATCAGCAGCGCCAGATCCTTGGTCATCTTGCCGCTTTCGACCGTCGCGACGCAGACCTTTTCGAGGTCGTCGGCGAACTTGATCAGCTCGGCATTGTCGTCGAGCTTGCCGCGGTGCTTGAGCCCGCCGGTCCACGCGAAGATCGACGCGATCGGGTTGGTCGAGGTCGCCTTGCCCTGCTGGTGCATGCGGTAGTGGCGCGTGACGGTGCCGTGCGCCGCTTCGGATTCGACCGTCTGGCCGTCGGGGGTCATCAACACGCTGGTCATCAGGCCGAGCGAGCCGAAGCCCTGCGCAACGGTGTCCGACTGGACGTCGCCGTCGTAATTCTTGCAGGCCCAGACGAACTTGCCGCTCCACTTGAGCGCGGAGGCGACCATGTCGTCGATCAGGCGATGCTCGTAGACGATGCCGAGTTCGTCGAACTGCGCCTTGAATTCGGCGTTGAACACTTCCTCGAACAGGTCCTTGAAGCGGCCGTCATAGGCTTTCAGGATCGTGTTCTTGGTCGACAGATACACCGGCCACTGGCGTGCGAGACCATAGTTCAGGCTGGCGCGCGCAAAGTCGCGGATCGAATCGTCGAGGTTGTACATGCCCATCGCGACACCCGACGACGGGAACTGGAACACTTCCTCGTCGATCAGCGTGCCGTCCTCGCCCTCGAACACCAGGCGCAGCTTGCCGGGGCCGGGGACGCGGAAGTCGGTCGCCTTATACTGGTCGCCGAAGGCATGGCGGCCGACGACGATCGGATCGGTCCAGCCGGGGACGAGGCGAGGGACGTTGCGCATCACGATCGGTTCACGGAAAACGACGCCGCCGAGGATGTTGCGGATCGTGCCGTTCGGCGATTTCCACATCTTCTTGAGGCCGAATTCCTCGACACGCGCTTCGTCGGGGGTGATCGTCGCGCACTTCACGCCGACGCCATGCTTCTTGATCGCATTGGCGGCCTCGACGGTGATCTTGTCGTCGGTGCGGTCGCGTTCCTCGATGCCGAGATCGTAATAGTGGAGGTCGACGTCGAGATAGGGGAGGATCAGGCGTTCGCGGATCCATTGCCAGATGATCCGGGTCATTTCGTCGCCGTCGAGTTCGACGACCGGGTTGGCTACCTTGATCTTGCCCATGCTTTCAGCCTTTTTCCTTGGGGAGTCGGAGTTGCACGGGGCCTTAGGCAAAGCGGGGCGATTGATCAACTGCCCCGTCGTAACGGGGTTCGTACCCGGATGGCAACGATCACGGTGCCTTATCCATTGTCAGTACAGAAGCGGCACCCTAGAAGATCGGCCCATGTCCCATATCATATCCTCGAACCGTCCC
>NZ_DASWTD010000603.1:0-1995 GCF_036402335.1 Sphingopyxis sp.
AGACCGGCGAGCCGATCGACGTGGGGACGACCGACAATGGCAACACCGGCTATTTCCTCCCGAACCGCGACGGTTACAACCAGCGCACCGGCCGCTCACTGATCCTTGCGCGCAAGCGCTATCTCGGCGCCGCCAAGCTCGATTTCGAATTTTCCGATAATCTCGAAGGCTTCGCGCAGGTTCAATATTCGCGGATCGATTCGGGCGAGACGCGCGAATCCTACGGCATCGGCTGGGATTCGACGTTCCCGATCACCGATCCCGTCACCGGGATCACGACCGAAATCGAATATGGCAAGATTCCCTGCCGCCGCGCACCCGGCCCCTGCAACCCGTTCGTCCCGCCCGAGCTGCGCGGTTCGGAAACGCCGTCGACCGGCGCCGGCATCGCCTGGGATCGCCGCTTCGACGAGGTTGGCGGCCAGATCACCGAGAACAAGCGCGAGACGATCCGCAGCTGGGCGGGGTTGCGCGGCAAGATTTCGGACAGCTGGAACTGGGAGGCCAGCGTCGGTTTCGGCCAGTATAAGCAGGACCAGTGGCGCCGCAACGAGATCAACGGGCTCAACCTGATCCAGGCACTGAACGCCGAAACGGGGCCGAACGGGCCGCAGTGCGTCGACGCCGACGCGCGCGCCGCGGGCTGCGTCGCGATCGACCTGTTCGGCGAGGGATCGATCACCCCCGAGATGGCGAACTGGATTCGCGCCGACCTGCATCAGGACCTGACAATCCGCCAATATACCGGACAGGCGTTCGTGACCGGCGAACTGCTCCAGCTCCCCGCGGGGCCGGTCGCCGCCGCCTTCGGCGTCGATTTCCGCAAGGACAGCCAGCAATTGCGCGGCGACCTTCTGGCGCAGACCGGCGGGACCACCGGCAATGCGATCCCCGACTTCGGCGGCTCGATCAGCGCCTATGAAGGCTATGGCGAAGTCAGCGTGCCGCTGCTCAAGGACGCGCCGGGCGCCTATCTGCTCAGCGTCGATGCATCAGCGCGTGTCGCGCACTATGACATCGACAATGTCGGTACGGTGCTGAGCTACCGCGGCGGCATTCAATATGCGCCAATTCCCGATATCCGCTTCCGCGCCCAATTCGCGCGCGCTCAGCGCGCGCCCGACATCGCCGAGCTCTATTCGCCGCCGCGCGGCAATTTCGAGGCGGCGGACGATCTGTGCGACGGGATAACGCCGACGACCGCGGGCCGTCTGGCCGCCAACTGCCGTCTCGATCCGGGCATTCAGGCGCTTTTCGCGCGGCAGGCCGGTCAAAATCAGGACCAGCTCTACGAACAGGCGGGCAACAACATCTACAGCCCCAATGGCGGCAACCTCGATCTCAAGGAGGAAACCGCGGACACGCTGACGCTCGGCGCGGTCTTCGCCCCGCGCTTCATCCCGGGACTCTCGCTCGCGGTCGACTATTACGACATCAGCATCAAGGATGCGATCGACGCCTATTCGAACCGCGATACCCAGCTGCAATGCTATGATACCGACGTGCCCGCGGCCGAGAATCCGTTCTGCGCCGATATCACCCGCAACCCGGTGAACGGCCAGATCGTCTCGCTCGTCCAGCGGCAGGCGAACCTCGCGAGCTTCGATACGACGGGGATCGACGTCGCGTTCAACTATCGCTTCCGCCTCGACGACGCGCTCGGCATCCCAGGCCGGTTCGACCTGCGCTATGACGGGACGCACGTGTTGAAGCAGAAACAGCGCTTCCAGGGTCTCGACGGCGTCGTCACCAATGATTTCGCGGGCGATCTTCAGAACGGCAGCTTCAAATATCGCGCGCGGGGTTCGCTCGCCTGGACGATCGACAAGTTCCGCATCCGCTGGACGACCACCTATTACGGCAAGATCAACGACAGCAACCATCTGCGCGACGATTATCTTGCGCTGCTCGAAACCAATCCGAATGCCGAGGTGCCGATCTTCCTCAACATCGGCGACGTGTGGGAGCACGACCTGTTCCTGTCGTTCGACCTCG
>NZ_DASWTD010000604.1:0-12560 GCF_036402335.1 Sphingopyxis sp.
AGATAGAAGCTGGTCGGGCTGTCAGGGCCAAGCGACGCATTGAGCGACTCGCTCATGTTATAATTGATGCGGTTACGCCCCAGCGACGCGCTGAGGTCATAGGTGAAGGCATCGCCCGCCTCGCCGCGCAGGCCGCCTGCAGCCTGGAAATCGTCGTATTTTGTGCCAAAGCGCGGGGTGAAGCCGGCCGGATACAGGCTGTTGAAACTGAAGCCGGGGAATGCGGTACTCGGATTATAGACGTTCGCGGTGCCTGCGGGATTGCGCCAGTTGAAGTCGGTAACCCCTTCCCCGCTCCCGATCGTGCCAAAGGCATAGATGGTCGCGCCATCGACAATCTCGTAATCGGCGTTCACCGCGCCGCGCACTGACCGGAGGTCGGGCTGGCCCCAGCGCTGCACCGGGTTCGGCACGGCGAGGTTCGGGTTCGCCGCCTGGAACGCTTCGGCATCGGGGCGCTGCCGCGTGCGCGAGGTCGCATCGGACTTCGTAAATTCGCCGGTGAAGACCAATGTGCCACGGCCGCCGAGCGCCACACCGCCCTGCCCGCCGGTCTGATAGCTTTGGCCGTCACCTTCATAATAGCTCGAATATTGGCCGAAGGCGGTCATGCCGGGCTGGTCATCGAGAATGATGTTGATCACGCCCGCGATCGCGTCCGAGCCATATTGCGCCGACGCGCCATCGCGCAGCACTTCGATCCGCTTGATCGCGAGGTTCGGGATCGAGGCAAGATCGGCCGCCTGCGCGCCGCGCGTGCCGAGCAGCGCAGAGCGGTGATATCGCTTGCCGTTGACGAGGACGAGCGTCTGATCGGGCGACAGGCCGCGCAGCGTCGCGGGGCGGACGAACGCCTGGCCATCGGCCGCGGGAAGACGCTGCACGTTGAACGACGGCAGAAGCTGGGCAAGCGTATCCGACAGATCGTTCGACACGCTGCTGTCGATCGCCCTGGCCGACAGGACGTCGATCGGTGCCAGCGTGTCGAACTGGGTCCGCCGCGCGTCGCGGGTGCCGGTGACGATGATCGTGGCCCCCTCCGCACTATCGGCAGCGGCGGATGCCATCTCTTCGGCAGCGGCCGTTGCGGGCGCAGCAAATTGCAGCGCGACAAGCGCGCAGGCGGTGAGGCTTTTCATGGATGCTCCTTGGATCTCGACGGGGAGAGTTATGTTCTCGTTGCGGTTGCGGCCTAGGAATTCATTGTGACAAACCGGTGTCGCTCGATGCTCATCGGGGGCGGTCGATGCCCGGATCGTGCCGGAACGGACGGGAGTGTTGGCGCGAGGGGCGTTCACTTCCGCATGATTAGCGATTAGTGCCGACGATCCGGCCCCTACTACGTCGAGGAGGACTTCTTGCGGCAACTCGCCCGGTTCGATCTCAACCTGTTGCGGATATTCGACGCGATCTTCGTCAAGGGCGGGGTGTCGGCGGCGGCGCGCCACCTGAACCTGTCGCAGCCGGCGATCAGCCATGCCCTGACGCGTTTGCGGGCACAGTTCGACGACCCGCTCTTCGTGCGGCAAGGCAACGGGCTGGTGCCGACCCCCGCCGCCCGCGCAATCGCGGGACCGGTGCGCGAGGCGCTGCGCGGGCTCGACGCGGCGCTCGATGCGGCCGCTTCGTTCGACCCCGCCGAGACGACGCGCGAGTTCCGCATCGGAGTGCGCCTGTCGGGCGAGATGCCGCGCTTCTCCTCGCTCGTATCGCGCGTGCGGCGCGAGGCTCCACATGTCGCGCTCGCGAGTGTGACCTTCCGGCGCCGCGATCTGATCATGATGCTCGCGAGCGGCGATCTCGACCTCGCGCTCGATGTCGCCCTACCCGCCGACGACCGACTCCAGCGCCATTATCTGGGAACCGAGCCCATCGTCGTCGTGGCGCGCAAGGGCCATCCGCGCGTCGACGGCACGATCGATCTCGATACCTATCTCGCGCTCGAGCATATCATCGCGACGTCACGGCCCTATGGACCCGGGATCGAGGACATGGCGCTCGGCCGCATGGGCCTCGCCCGGCGCGTCGCCGTCCGCTGCCAGCACGCGATCACCGCGTGGCAGATCGTCGCCACATCCGACATGCTGTTCTCGCTGCCCCGGTCGCATGCCGAGCTACTCGGCGCGATGGGACCGATGCAGCTCGTCGACCTGCCGCTGCCGGTCGAACAAGGCGGCAGCTATCTTTACTGGCATCAGGCCGCGCAGGCCGATCCGGGGCTCGGCTGGCTGCGCACGATCATCGCTGACGAACTGGAGCAGACCGCATAGCTATTCGCCTAGCGAATATTCTATATTCAGCCCTATCATTTTCCCTGATGACATGACGCGGCTAGACTGCGGGCGAAACCCAGCGGAGGATTGCCATGACCGAGATCGAACTCGAAGCCGAACTCAACGACCTCAGGATGTCAAAGGAGGCGCAGCCGCTGTTCGACGCCGTCAAGCGCCATATCGCCGAGAATGTCGATCCGATCACCGAGGAGTTTTTCCGGCTCGGCGAAGGCCGCGCCGACCGCTGGAGCTGGGCGCCGGGCCAGCTCGAACTGCTCGAAGGCGCGAAGGACAAGGCGAAGGCTGCGGGCCTCTGGAATTTCTTCCTGCCGCACGGCGACACCGGCACCCCGCTCAGCAATCTCGACTATGCCTATATCGCCGCCGAACTCGGCAAGTCGCCGCTCGCATCGGAATCGCTGAACTGCTCGGCCCCCGACACGGGCAATATGGAAGTGCTCGAAATGGTCGGCACGCCCGAGCAGAAGGAGCGTTGGCTGAAGCCGCTGCTGAACGGCGAGATCCGCTCGGCCTATGTGATGACCGAACCCGGGGTCGCCTCATCCGACGCCAGCAACCTTGAAACCAGCGCCCGGCTCGAAGGCGACGAATGGGTCATCAACGGCGAGAAATATTTCATCAGCGGCGCCGGTGATCCGCGCTGCAAGATCCTGATCTGCATGGTGAACACCAACCCCGAAGCGGCGCGCAAGGCGCAGCATTCGCAGATCCTCGTACCGATGGACACGCCGGGCGTTAAGGTTCTTGGCCCCATGCACGTCTTCGGTGCCGACCATGCGCCGCAAGGACATATGCATATGCGCTTTGAAAATGTCCGCGTGCCCAAGGAGAATATCCTGCTCGGCGAGGGACGCGGGTTCGAGATTTCGCAGATGCGCCTCGGCCCGGGGCGCATCCATCACTGCATGCGCACGATCGGCAAGGCCGAACGCGCGCTCGACCTGATGGTCAAGCGCGGCAATTCGCGCACCGCCTTCGGCCGCCAGCTGTCACAGCTCGGCAAGAATCTGGAGGTGATCGCGCGCGCGCGGATCGAGATCGAGGCAATGCGCCTGATCGTGCTCAAGGCAGCAAAGGCGATGGACCTGCTCGGCAATCGCGAGGCGCGCGTCTGGGTCAGCATGGCGAAAGCCATGGTGCCCGAACGCACCTGCCAGATCATCGACCAGGCGATCCAGATTCACGGGGCGACCGGCATCTCGCAATGGACCCCGCTCGCGGACCTGTATGCCGACGTGCGCCATTTGCGCTTCGCCGACGGTCCCGACGAGGTTCATTATATGGTCGTCGGCCGCGAAGAACTGGGACGGCACTAACTTCGCGGGCCGCTCGAATTGACCGCGGCTCCGACACGCCGTCCGCCCTCTTGAAGCCACTGACGACATGGAGTTTCCCGTCGTAACCGTCGCGCCTTCGACTGCCGACGCCGCGGTATAGAGCTTGCGCGCAGCGGCGGCGGGTTCCTTCTTGCCCGAGCTCGACCGGACGATCGCGAAAGCTCGCACGGCAACAATTGTTTGGCCGAACATTCGGCAAGCATCCGCTTCAGGTCCGCCCCGTCATTCGTGCCGCAATGCATCGACGATACGTCCGCGCGCCGCGGCAAGGACCTGCGTAGAACTGACGAGGATCGCGGCGAGGATCGTCGCGCCTGCCACCGCGCCCAGAAGCCAGACCGGCAGGTCGGCGCGCGCCGCGAATTGCCCGAGCCACTTGTGCATGATGACGTAGCCAACCCCAAGACCGACCGCACAAGCGGCGAGGACGGGCGGCAGGAACTGCCAGAGCAGCAGGCGCACGATCGCCGGCGGCGACGCGCCCATCGCGCGCCGAATCCCGATCTCCTTGCGGCGCCGGTCCGCCGAAAAGGCCGATAGCGCGAACAGACCCATGGCGGCGATGACAAGCACGACAAGGGCACTCGCGCCGATAACGCGTCCTTGCACGATCGAGGTGCGGTACCGATCGGCCTCGATCTGCGACAGCAGCCGCGCCTCGATCGGCCCGCCGTCGCCCATGGCTTGCCACAGCCGCTCCAGCCCCGCACGAACCTCGCCGAGCGCGGCGGGGCTCGTTTCGACTGCAAGCGTGCCCCATTCGGGCAAGCGGGCGTTATAGATCAGTTCGCCAGCCGGTTCGAGTACGCTTGCAGCGGCGTCGGGAACGACACCGACGATAGTATGCGGCGTCGTCGGCGGATTGGGTCCGACCTGTAGCGAGATGGCGATCGACTGGCCAATCGCCTCGCGCGGCGAGGCGAAGCCGAAATGCCGCGCTGCCGTCTGGTTGATGACGATCTCGCTACGCACGGACTGGCCATCGCGTGCGGGGGTGAAGATGCGGCCGGCCAGCGGTTTGAGCCCCGCGAGCCCGAAGAAATGGGGATCGACGTCGACGAAGCCGGGGGTGAATCGCTGCCCCTCCCGGTTGATCGCGGTGACCGCACCCTGGGGAGCGAGGTTGAAGGCGCCCTGCGCCGAGCAGCTCGCGCTTCGCACCCCGGCGAGTTCGCGCGCAGCCTGGGGCAGGCCCGATCCGCATGATGTGGCGATGGTCAGCACCGGACCGCGTCCGGCGCCGAGCGCGCGATCGATCGCGAAGTCGGTTTGGCGATAGATGGTGATCGCGGCGACGAGCAAGCCGGTCAGCGTCGCAAACTGGACAAAGACCATCGCGCGGCCGATCCACGCGCGGGCCGGCATTCCGGCGGTATCGCCGCCGAGCGCAGCGGCCGGTCGGAAGGAAGACAGGACGAAGGCCGGATAGAGCCCCGAGGCCAGACCCACCGCGAGCCAAACCGCCAGCAGCGACAGGAGGAGGCCCGGTTCGCGCGTCAGGTCGAAGGAGAGTGACAGGCCGAGCAGCCCGTTCACGGCCGGCAGGACGAGTTCGACAATGCCCATGCCAAGGATGAGCGCGATAAGGGTGACGAATAGGCTTTCGCCGAGAAACTGGCCGATTAGCTGTCGCTGCCCCGCGCCGCACGCCTTGCGCACTGCGACTTCGACACCGCGGCGACCGCTACGCGCCGTCATCAAGGCGACATGGCTTGTCGATGCCATGAGGAGGATCAGCGCCCCGACCGCGCCGATCGCCGTGACAACGGCCGGGTCGACGCCGGGCTTGCCGTGCGGACTGTCGTCGGGCGGCCCGAAGTGGATGTCGGCAATGGGCAGCGCATAACCGCCGACCTTCGTGCCGCTCGCCGCTGCCATCGCCTGGAATGGACGGATGACATCGTCGAGCGCGGGCTGAAGGTCGGCGGCACGCGTGCCCGGCTTGCCGCGAACATAGGTAAGAATGGGAAGGTTGATCGTCGGCACGGGGCTGGCGTCGGCGCGCGCGAGCGGCGAGACCGCACCGAGGCCCGACGCAATGAACTGCAGGTCGAAATGGGTTTGCGGAGGCAAGTCGGCGAACACGCCGGTCACGCGCAACCGCCGGACCGAACGATCGGCGCCGACGATCTCGATCGATGCGCGGCGCGGCGCATCGCTTCCGAACAGCCTTTGCGCCATGCTGCGCGACACGACGACGCTGTCCGGTTCGGCGAGCGCGGGCCCGAGGTCCCCGCTGACCGATGCCAGCGGCAGCACCGTGAGAATCGAGGGATCGGCCCAGACGAAACCCTTGGCGCGAAGCGGGCGGGTATCGGCGCCGACCCGGATCACCGGATTATCCTGATAGATACGGGCGACCGCTTCGATCCGGTCGCTTCGCGCCGCGAGCGCGGCGGCGAGGATCGATGGCGTCACCGCAGAAACGCGCTCGGGCTGGCCGGGCTGTGCGACGGTACCCGTCATCCGGAACACGCGCTCATAGCCCGGAATGAAGGCCTCATAGGCGTTTTGCTGACGCACGAAGAGTCCGGTCATGATCGCGGCAGCCAACGCCAGTGCGAGGCCGATCAGCGTGACGGCGGCGTAAAGCCGGCCGCGCACAAGATGGCTCCAGGTCGAGGCAAGGATGTTGCGCAGCACGATCAGGCGCCCAGTTGCGTCTGGCTGACGACCCGTCCATCGAGCAATTGTATCTTGCGATGTGCCCGGTCGGCCTGCGCAAGCGAATGCGTTACCATTGCGACGCTGGTTCCCCGTCCGACCGCCTGCCCGAGCAGGTCCATGACCGCCTCGCCATTGGCCGTGTCGAGATTACCCGTCGGCTCGTCGGCGAGGATGAGCCGCGGATCGGACACGATTGCGCGCGCGACCGCTACTCGCTGCTGCTGCCCGCCCGAAAGCTGCTGCGGCAGATGGCGTGCACGGTGCCGCATGCCGACGCGGTCAAGCGCCCGTTCGACGCGGTCGCGCCGCTCGCCCGCCCCCGCACCGCGATAGAGCAGTCCGAGCTCGACATTTTGCATTACGGTCAGTTCGTCGACGAGGTTGAACCCCTGAAATACGAAGCCGATCGCGGCCCGACGCAGCCGGGTGAGTTCGCGTTCGTTCGCCTGGCTGATGTCTTCGCCGAGCAATTCGATGCGCCCGCCATCGGGACGGTCGAGCAGTCCGAGAATGTTGAGCAGCGTCGATTTGCCGCAGCCCGAGGGCCCCATGATCGCGACGAATTCACCCTCGCCGATGGTCAGCGATACGTCGCTCAACGCATGCGTACGCACCTCGCTCGTCTCGTAAGTCTTGGAAATCGTCTCCACGCGCAGCATGGCTTTCTCCTATTGAAGGTTGATGCGCCGATATGCGTCCCAGCCATCATAGCTGGACGTGATCACGCGGTCGCCCGGTGCAAGGCCCGCCAGAATTTCGACCTGGTCGGCGTTGCGCCGCCCGGTCCGGATAGGCCGGCGCTCGGCATAATTGCCCGCAGGTGCCAGCACGAAGGCCCATCGGCCGCCCGACGCCTCGAGAAACGCCCCGGCAGGCAGCAACAACGCCGGTCGGTCGGCGCCGAGCGACAGCCGGCCGCGAACGGCCTCGCCCGCGACGAGGCCCTGCGGTTCGCGCGCGGCGAAGTCGAGATCGACGCGGAACGTCCCCTCGGTTACTTCCGGATAGATGCGCGACACGACCAGATTGACGCCGCGCCCGTCGACCGTCGCCCGCTGTCCCACTCTCACGCGCCCGAGATAATATTCGTCGACGCGCGCCGAGACGCGAAAACCGGTATCAAGCGCCAGTTCACCCAGCCGGTCGCCGCGGTTGCGATTCTCGCCGAGCTTGACGTCAAACGCCGACAGACGCCCCCCCGCGGGAGCCCGGACCGTCAGGTCGTCAAGCTTTGCGCGCGTCACGGCGAGGCTCTTCCCCAGCGTCGCCAGTTGCGTGTCGATCTGCGGCTGCTGGAGGCTGGCCAGCCTTGCCTGCCGCCGGCTTCGGGCTTCCTGAATGGCTTGCCGGTCGGCGACCGCGCGCCGTTCGTCCTCGAGCCCGTCGATCGTCTTCGCCGGTACGAAGCCGCGCGCCGCGAGCGGCCGGCTGCGGCGAAGGTCGCGATCAACTCGCGTCTGGTCGTAGCGGGTCAGTGCGAGCGCCTGCGCATTTTCGCTCCGGTCCTGCTCGAGCTGCTGCTGATAGCCCTGAAGCTGCGTGATCGATTCGATCAATCGCGCCTCCTGCGAGAGTATCTCAAGCTCGAGCGTCGTGTTCGTGAACTCGACAAGCGGTTGCCCTTCGGACACATGGTCGCCCGACCGGACGAACAGCCGCCGCACCCGCCCGCCTTCGGCGGCGTCGAGGTAGATAATATCGCGGGGCTCGATACGTCCCTGAAGGCTCGTCGTGTCGCGATATAGGCCGCGCTCCACGCGCGCTATAGCGGCATTGCCCGCTGGCACGTCGAGCGACGGCGTTGCGAACTGGCGCGCCGTGAGCGTCACGAACAGGGCAGCAATGAGCAACCCCGACGCAAGCGCTAGCCGACGGCCGTGGCGCCGCAGCCAATTTTGCCGCAAAGGTTCGTCCATCGCGTCCCAAACTCCTTATCGCCATTATCGCTTGGCGAGCCAGAATCAGGAAATTCAATGAATTCAATGCGATGGACTGCAGCGGCAGAAAGAGGCGGCAAGACCGGTGTCCGGGATCGGACAGCAGCAACGCGCGATTCGTCCACCGCGGGTTGCAAGTGCCTGCTTTTGCACCGGTTCCCCGCGTCAGCGGCATAGGATAATATCGACCGATGGACGGCCCCCGCATCTTGCTCATCGAGGACGACCTCGCGATCGTCCAGGCGATCGGCTTCGCCCTGCGCGGGGTCGCCGAAGTCGACCATATCCCCGGCCCCGACGACCTGCCCGATACATTCCCTTTTGAGCGTTATGCCGCCGTCCTCCTCGATATGAATTTCCGCCCCGAACAGCGCGAGGGCCGCGCCGGCCTCGATGCAATCGGCCAGCTTCGTGCTGCCGATCCGACGCTCGCGATCGTCATGCTCACCGTATTCGGAGGCGTTGCGATCGCCGTCGAGGCCCTCAAACGTGGCGCCTGCGATTTCCTGTTGAAGCCCTGGCGCAACGACAGGCTGGTCGCGGCGACACGCGCGGCGATCGACCTCACATCGCGCCAGCGCGCGGGTGCCGCGATGAGCCTCGACGCGATCGAGCGCCACGCCATCGAACGGGCGATCGAACGCGCGGAGGGCAACATCAGTCGCGCCGCCGCGGCGCTCGGGATCACGCGGCCCGCGCTTTACCGGCGTATCGAAAAACATGGCCTTTAGCCAAAGGCGTCACTGGCCCTTTGCCGTCGGGCTCACCGTACGCGGACTCGCCGCGGGCTCCTCCGCCGCAAGCGCCGTCATGCTCGCGCTGTCGGGGCGCCCGGTGCTGGGACTGATCACCGCCGCGATCGCGATCCTGATCCTGCTCTCGCTCGTGCGCGCCGCGCGCCGTGCCGAACAGGCGATGCGCGAACTGGCCGACCAGCTTGCCGCCGGCGCCGACGACCACCCTGCGGCGCTGGCACCCGCCTTCGCCGATCTCGACGACGCCATCGCGCGCGCAATCGCCGCGATGCGGCGGCGCGAGGCCCGATATCGCACGGGCACGCAGGCCGACGAAGCCTTGCTCGATACGGTTCCTGCAGCGCTTTTTCTGACGGACGGCGCGGGAAATCTGTTGCGCAGCAACCGGGCCGCGCGCGCTCTGGCACCCGCGGCGCCGGCACATTTTGCCGATCATCCGGTCTTCGCGGTGGATGATGCCGCGACTCTGCTCGCCGACCGGCCGGAAACGGGCCGGCTGCTGCGCCTCACCGACGGCCGCCTCGCGCACGCCTCGATCGGAATTTTCGATCTGGCCGACGGATCGCGGCGGCGGCTGATCGCCATACAGATCGTCGCGGAAAAGCTGGGCGCTGTCGAAACCGATGCGTGGCACCGCCTGAGCAGGGTCCTCGCACACGAAATGATGAATTCGCTCAGCCCCGTGATCTCGCTCGCCGAAAGCCTCGTCGATCAGGATCCCGACACCCGCCTCGATCGTATCCAGGCTGCCGCAGCCGCGGCGACGATCGCGCGGCGCGCCGGGCATCTGATGGGTTTCGTAGAACGCTATCGCCAGTGCCTCGCCATCCCGCAGCCCCGACCGGCGCCGGTCGACCTTGCGGAGTTTGTCGAAGATCTCGCTTCGCTGGCGCGCGGGTTCGATCCCGACGTTGTCCTGCAGGTTGCCGGCATGCCTGATGGTGCCACGGTCGCGATCGACCGCGAACTGATCGAGCAGGCCCTGCTGAATCTGCTCAAGAACGCCGTCGAGGCGGTGTCGGGACGCCGAATGCCGGCCGTAACTCTCGGCTGGCATCTGGACGGGGACATGCTGTTCTTCACCGTCGACGACAATGGTCATGGCCTGCCCGCCGATGCCGAGGACATCTTCCTGCCATTCTATACGACGAAGGCCGATGGCGGCGGCATCGGCCTTTCCATCGCACGCAAGATCGCGATTTCGCACGGCGGAACGCTGATCGCTGCTTCAACGGCAGAGGGCACAAGGTTGGCGATGCAGCTTCGTGTCTGATTAACGGAACAATAGGAAACGCAAGGCATGCATCGGCCGGTGCCGACCTATCGCTTTCGATGCAGAAATGACGAAAACGGCTATCGCTCGATGCCAGGGTCTTGTGCCTCGACGTCTCGGGCCGCCATCAATTCCAGCGTCACGCCGTTCGTCCAGCCGAACCCCGTTTCGGTCGTATATTCACCGCCCACTCCCGCCGAGCAGGCGACTACGTCATATTTTTCAAAAAGCTGACCGCTTTCTGCATACAGCTTCCCGACCATTGCAAGCCAGCGGTCAGCGATAAGGTCTGCGATCTGCGTCCGGCCATATCCGCGCAAGCCGACGATCGCGACCCATTGCAGCGGCGCCCAGCCGTTCGGAGCATCCCATTGCTGACCACTGGGACTGAGCGTTGTCATAAGCCCGCCCGGACGAAGCAACCGCTCGAGCGCCTTGGCGGTACTGCGCGCGCGTTCCCGCGTCGCCAGACCTGTAAAAAGCGGGAAGGCGGTTGCCGCTGTCAACTGACCGGAAACCGCTCCGGCATCAAGGTCGAAGTCGGCATAATAGCCGCCCTTTTCACTCCACAGATGATCGTTGATCGCTCGGGCCCGGCCGCCGGCTCGCTCCGCAAATTCCGCCGCTATCTTCCGTTCGCCGATGCTCGCGGCCGTTTTCGATATCGCCTGCTCAAGGCCAACGAGCAAAGCGTTGAGGTCGACCGGGACCAGCCGCGTTGTCCGGATCGATCCGAGCCTTTGTCCGTCGGCGAGCCAGCGCGAACTGAAATCCCAGCCGCTTTCCGCCGCCGCGCGGATATCGCGCCAGAGTCCGGTCGCTTCGCGTTCCGGCGCATGCCCCGCCAGTTCGATATCTTCGCGCCAGCTCTCGTCCCTCGGCCCTTCCAGATCGTCCCAGTAGCGATTGAGCAGGCTGCCATCGGCAAGCCGGATGACACGCCTTGCCTCGCCGCCGCGTGGAATATCGTCCGCGCCCTCCATCCAGAAATCATGTTCCCTGATCATCCAGCCGAGATGCCGGCGCACGCCGAATTCGGTCGTATCGCGCGACAATTGCACCATCAGATAGAAAAAGGGCGGTTGCGAGCGGCTGGTGTAATAGCTGCGTGTACCGTTCGGAATATGACCGATGCGGTCGAGCAGGCTGCCGAAGTTGGCGATCATGTTCTCGACAAGATCCTGCCGCCCCGAGCGGACCAGGCCCAGCATCGTGAAATAGCTGTCCCAATAATAGAGCTCGCGAAAGCGGCCGCCGGGTACGACATAGCTGTGGGGCAACGACAGTTCGGACGACCCCGGACCGGCGACATCCGAAGTGCGGATCAGCCGCGGCCACAAGGCGCGAATATGGTCGGCGAGCGGTAGACGATCGGCCGTTTCGGCAGGCTGGCCTTGCGGAATGTCGAAATTCTCGAGGACGAATTGGCGCAGGGCATCCCCTCCCGCTGGCGCCCGCGCGCGCCAGTCGGCGAGAATAGCGGCGGCCGCCCGGCGTGGACGCGCATCTGCGAATGTCTTGGAATCGGGGAACAGCCCCTCTTCCTGCACCGCCGCGAACAGCGGGCCGAACAGGCTGGCGGGGGTATCGGCCACCATCATGCGCCCGCGCTTTCGATCCGGCGCTGCACGAGCGGCAATGCGAGCGCGACGAGCGCGATCGGCACCAGCAGGAAATAGAAGGCGGTGGTTCCGGGCAGCGTCTGGAACAGCAGGCCGACGAGAAACGAGCCGATGGTACCGCCGAGCGCCGAGAAGATGACGATCAGTCCGATCATCGCGGGATGGCGCTGCTTCGGCAGCGCGCTCAGCACCACCGAACAGATCGTCGGATAGATGGGGGCGAGGAAGAGCCCTGCCAACGGGAACAGCCAGGCCGCAAGGGGTGCATTGGCCCAGCCAGTGCCGGCGCCCGGCCGGATGTCCTCGGCGAGCGGCAGCGCCAGAACGACCAGCACGGCCAGCGCGCCAAGGCAGCCGAGCAGGACCGGCTGCCACGCGACGCGTCGCAGAACCACGCCCGACAGCAAACGCCCGGCCGCCAGCGCCGCGACGAAGATGCTCGACATCTGGACACTCGTCGCCGGGGGAAGATGCAATATCTCGCGATTGAAGGTCGGAAGCCAGGTCCCCGTTCCCTGCTCGATCAGCACATAGAGGAACAGCGTCACGAGCACCGCGACCGTCGCGGGCAGCGCCGCCAGCGCCAGCATCTCGCGCCAGCCCGCCGCGACGAGCGTACCGGCAGCGTCGGTCGCCGCCACACCTTCGTCGAGGCGTATGCCGAGCCACGCGATA
>NZ_DASWTD010000605.1:0-2738 GCF_036402335.1 Sphingopyxis sp.
AGTGACGCGGAATCCCTAGAGTCCTGCGCTTGACGGCGGACTCCGCCTGACTCATCAAGGCCTTCTTTCAGTCGAAGACAGGGGCGAAACATGGGTGTGATGGAACGGGTCAAGGCCCCGGCGGCGAAGCAGCGCGCGATAAAAGCGGCGCCTGCCAACCTGCCGCTCGACAGCATCCTGCAGGGCGACTGCGTCGAAATGATGCGCAGCCTGCCTGCCGCTTCGGTCGACATGATCTTCGCCGATCCGCCGTATAACCTCCAGCTTGGCGGCGACCTGCTGCGTCCCGACGGCAGCCAGGTCGACGCGGTCGACGACGACTGGGACAAGTTCGACAGCCTTGCGACCTATGATCGCTTCACCCATGCGTGGCTGAAGGAAGCAAAGCGCATCCTGAAACCCGGCGGCAGCATCTGGGTGATCGGCAGCTATCACAACATTTTCCGCGTCGGCACCGCGCTCCAGGACAATGGATACTGGATTCTCAACGATATCGTGTGGCGCAAGGCGAACCCGATGCCCAATTTCAAGGGCACACGCTTCACCAACGCGCACGAGACGCTGATCTGGGCGTCGATGGGCGAAAAGGCGCGTTACACCTTCAATTATCGCGCGATGAAGACGCTGAACGACGAGCTTCAGATGCGCAGCGACTGGCTGATCCCGATCTGCGGCGGTCAGGAGCGACTGAAAAAGGGCGGTACGAAGGTCCATCCGACGCAGAAGCCCGAGGCCTTGCTCTATCGCATCCTGCTCGCCTGTTCGAACCCCGGCGACGTGATCCTCGACCCCTTTTTCGGCACAGGAACGACGGGCGCGGTTGCCAAGCGCCTCGGCCGGCATTTCATCGGCATCGAGCGTGAGGATGACTATATCGCGGCCGCGAAGGAGCGCATCCAGATGGCACTGCCGCTCGACGAGAGCGCGGTGAAGACGATGATGGCGCCGAAGGCCGCGACGCGGGTCGCGTTCGGAACGCTGGTCGAAGGCGGCCTGATCGCGCCGGGGACGGTGCTGACCGACGCCAGGCGCCGCTGGAAGGCGAAGGTGCGCGTCGACGGCAGCCTCGAATGCGAGGGCCAGCCTGCGGGATCGATCCACAAGGTCGGCGCGGGTCTGCAAGGCGCACCGAGTTGCAACGGCTGGACCTTCTGGCATGTCGACAATGGTAAGGAATTGCGCGTGATCGACGCGGTTCGGCAGGACTGGTTGCTGGCGAACGAGGCATAACAACATCGTCATTGCGAGGAGCGAAGCGACGCGGCAATCCAGAGTGCGCGTAAACCGCTGTGGATTGCTTCGCTTCGCTCGCAATGACGGACAGGGGTAAGACGATGTTCGCACCTTTAACCAAGCCCGAGCTCGGCGCCGCGTCGGCGGGTGCGCAAATCTATTGCCGTCCGACCTGTTTCGTCGATCGGCCGCACGAACTCGATGACGATTGCCTGCGGATCGCCGATACGATGGTCTGGTTTGCGGCGTGGCACATCAGCCTGCGCGATGGCTTGACGGTCAAATCGGCGGTCGTTCCGGTTCGCGAATGGGATGGCTGGATCGCGGCGATGCCCGATCGGCTGGCACAGGCGGCCGTAGCCCAGCGCGCGGGGGTCGGGCGTCCGCGCGGTGCCCTCCAGCTCGGCGAGCGGACGAT
This sequence comes from Sphingopyxis sp., assembly GCF_036402335.1. GTDB lineage: Bacteria > Pseudomonadota > Alphaproteobacteria > Sphingomonadales > Sphingomonadaceae > Sphingopyxis. The sequence goes on from NZ_DASWTD010000605.1 coordinate 1,652, forward strand.
CCGGCTGAACGAACCGCAGCTGATGGCTATCCTGAACGTCACCCCCGACAGCTTTTCGGACGGCGGCAAGCATGTCGACACCGTCGCCGCAGCCGAGGCAGGCTTCGCCATGGGTTCGGCGGGTGCGGCAATCGTCGACGTCGGCGGCGAATCGACGCGGCCCGGCGCGCCGCCGGTCTGGGAAGGCGACGAGATCAAGCGCATCGAAGGCGTGGTGTCGTCGCTTGCGAGGGGCGGCGTCGCGGTGTCGATCGACACGCGCAAGGCGACGGTGATGGAAGCGGCCCTTGCCGCCGGCGCGCGCATCGTCAACGATATCTCGGCGCTGCGTTACGACGAGCGCGCGATGGAGGTGATCGTGCACGCGGGATGCCCGGTCGTGCTGATGCACGCGCCGTCGGCCAAGAGCGACCCGCATGAAGGCGGGACGTACGCGCATGTGCTGTTCGATGTTTACGACATGCTCGCCGAGCGCGTTGCGGCATGCATTGCCGCAGGGGTCGAGCCGGCGAAGATCATCGTCGATCCCGGACTCGGTTTCGGCAAGGGCGTCGGCGACAATCTGGCACTGATCAACGGGCTCGCACTGTTCCATACCCTCGGCTGCCCGGTCCTGTTCGGGGCGAGCCGCAAGCGCATGATCGGGGCGCTCGATAATGAAGCCGCGGCTGACGAGCGGCTCGGCGGCACGGTGGCGCTGCACTACCAAGCGGCAACGCAGGGCGCGCAATTGCTCCGCGTCCACGATATCGCCGAGAACCGGCAGGCGTTGCGCGTCTGGCGCGGGCTGCGCGACGCGGCGTTGACGGCCTAGTCTTCCGCTTGCCGGGCCTTTTTGCCGCGCGCCACTTCGGTTGCCAGCGCCTCGAACTTCGGTTCCCACGTCCGCCTGAACCGCTGGACCCATGCATCGATCTCGTCGAAGCGTTCGGGGGCTACGGCATAGAGCCGGCGCCGTCCGTCGGGCTGCGCCGTTGCGAAGCCGCTGTCGCGGAGAACGCGCAGGTGCTGCGACACCGCGGGCTGCGAGATGCCGAATTCGGCGGAAATCACTTCGACGATGTCGCCCGAGCTGCATATCCGGTCG
>NZ_DASWTD010000606.1:0-3995 GCF_036402335.1 Sphingopyxis sp.
GGCGTGCGGATACTGGTCCAGCCCTTGGGCGATATCTGGCTGCGCGATACCGGGCCGATCATTGCGGGTACCGGTCCGGCACGCCGCGCGCGCAATTTCGAATTCAACTGGTGGGGCGAGAAATTCGTCATGCCAGGCGACCAGGAGATCGGCGCAGCGCTGGCGCAGGCAAGCGGTTTACCCGTCGACGATCAGGACTGGGTGCTCGAGGGCGGCGGGATCGACGTCGACGGCACCGGCCTGTGCGTCACCACCGAAGAATGCCTGCTCAACACCAACCGCAACCCGACGCTGACACGCGAGGATATCGCGGTGCGGCTCCGCCAGTCGCTCGGCATCGACCGGATCTTATGGCTCGGCAACGGGCTGGTCGGCGATCATACCGACGGCCATGTCGACAATCTGGCGCGCTTCGTCGGCGAAGGACGCCTCGCGCTGCCCGTCGCGGCGGGCGATGATGACCCCAACGCGCATATTTATGCCGATGCACGCGCGCGCACCGCCGCGTTCGGCGGGGTCGAGATCGTCGACCTTCCCTCGCCCGGCCGCGTCGAAATCGGCGGCGAGATCGCGGCGGCGAGCTATATGAACTTCTATATCGGCAACAGCACGGTCGTCGTCCCGGCCTATGGCGTGCCCAACGATCAGGCCGCGGTCGACGCGCTCGCCGCGCTTTTCCTCGGCCGCCGCGCAGTCGGCGTGCCCGCGCGCGGGATCATCGTCGGCGGGGGCAGCTTCCACTGCTCGAGCCAGCAGCTTCCGGCCTAGCATCGAGAGCGAAGCGCCCTATATTCCGGCTCGATTCCCGCGCCATCACGGACGAACCATGACCCGCACCATCACCGTCGCCGCGTTGCAGCTTCCCCTGCCCGGCCCCGCCCAGCCCAATATCGATGCCGTCACCGCGCTCGTCGAGGAAGCCGCTGCCAAAGGCGCGCGGGTCATCCTGCCGCCCGAACTCTTCGAAGGCCCCTATTTCTGCCAGGTCGAGGATGAGCAATTGTTCGCGTCGGCGCGCCCGACGACCGAGCATCCGAGCGTGGTCGCAATGCAGGCGCTCGCATCGAAGCTGAAGGTCGCGATCCCGACGAGCTTTTTCGAGCGCGACGGCCACCATTATTACAATACGCTCGCGATGATCGGCCCCGACGGCGCCATCATGGGGACGTACCGCAAGAGCCACATCCCCGACGGCCCCGGATATGAAGAGAAATATTATTTCCGCCCCGGCAATACCGGCTTCAAGATATGGGACGTCTTCGGCGCGCGGATCGGCGTCGGCGTTTGCTGGGACCAATGGTATCCCGAATGCGCGCGCGCGATGGCGCTGATGGGCGCCGAACTGCTCTTCTATCCGACCGCGATCGGCAGCGAGCCCTATGACGCCGACCTCGACACCAGCCGCATGTGGCGCCGCGCGATGCAGGGTCATAGCGTGTCGAACTGCATGCCGGTGGTCGCCGCGAACCGCATCGGCGCAGAGGGTGACGCGAACTTCTATGGCCATAGCTTCATCACCGACGAATGGGGCGACATGACGCAAGCGTTCGGTGCCGCCGAAACGGGCGTTCTGGTCGAAACGATCGACCTCGATCGCGCGGCGAAACACCGCGCCGGCATGGGCTTTTTCCGCGACCGCCGGCCGCAGCTTTACGGGCGGCTCGTCGAGGACATCTGACAGCATATCTGGGGGCAAGCGATGGAATTACCCGACGACATCTTCACCGAGCCCGAGGACGTCGATCCCGAAACACTCGCTAACCTCGGCCCGCTGCTGCGCCTCGCGGGGGTATGGGAAGGCGAGCGCGGCGTTGACGTGAACCCCAAGGGCGACGGCCCCGAAACGCGCAAATATTATGAGCGGATCGAAATGCAGCCGATCGACCCGCAGGCGAACGGCCCGCAGCTATTCTATGGGCTGCGCTATCACGTCCACATCAACACGCGCGAGGAAGACATCACCTTCCACGACCAGGTGGGTTACTGGCTGTATGAGGCCGCGACCGGTTTGATCCTGCAAACGCTGGCGATCCCCCGCGGGCAGATCGCGATCGCCGCGGGACATGCGAAGGCCGGCGACAAGCGGCTCGTCGTGAAGGCGGAGCGCGGGCAAACCGAATATGGCATCTGCTCGACCACCTTCCTCGACCTTGCCTTCCGCACCGACAGCTATGAATTGACGGTCGATTTCCACGACGACGGATCGTGGAGCTATGTCTCGGACACGATGCTGATGGTGAAGGGCCGCGACGAACTGTTCCGGCACCGCGACCACAACAGGCTGACCAAGATCGCCGAGCCCGACCTCAACCCTTGGGCGAAGATCGTCCGGGGGGCGGCCTGAGCCTCAGCTTTCGAAGCGGTGGATGCTTTCGAGGTCGGCGCGGTCGAGCGGCTGGGTCAGCCACAGGCCGCCGCGTCCGGCTCGCGACCAGCGCACGATGGCACGGCGCTTGACGCCACCCGCAAGCACCAGATCGAGTTCCTTGCCGACTTCCAGATGGCCGTCATGGATGAAACCGGCGCCATTTTGCGACATGTCGACCAGTTCGATCTGGCTCGTTCCCTCGTCGGTCACCGCCTGCGCCTGCGTATGCACCGGCAGGCGCGGCTGGCGATAGCCGGTGGCGCGCTGTTCGGCCGCCAATTGTTTCAGGACGTCCGCGACGTCGACTTCCTTGTCGAATTCGACGCCGCAGCGTCCGGCTTCGGACCAGACGACCTCGCCGCGTATCACGACCGTATCGGACAGCGCGATTTCGAGCTGTTCGCCGACGGTTATCGGGACGTCGGCGGCCAGCATCATACCGCGGTCTGAAATATTGCGGACCCGCCACAGCCCTGCGTCGCCGTTGCGCACGACCTTGGCGATACGCCACACCGTGCGATAGCGATCACCGCCGCGGCGATCGCCGCCCGCGGTAATTTCCTGCTCCTCTGCCGGATCGGAGAAGCGACGTTGGTTCATGTCATCCACCTCATCGAAACAGCGTCAGACGGAAACAGCAAGTCCCTATCAATACTGCAAAATACTCAAAACACATAAAGTTATAATAACAGAATTCTGCTTATTATTCAATCATATTGCGGCTCGTAGTTAACGAACCCTCAACGCAACGATCCACGACGCCCGGAGCGGCCATTCACCCGTCATGGATAATTTTGTATTTTGCATGATTTACGGTGCCAACGCGCCTGCATTAAGTGCCAATGTGGAAACATTGCCCCCCGCCGGATGCGTGGTGCGCGAAACCGGAGTGCCCGAATGAAAATGATACGCGTCGCAACTATCTTCTTTGCGGCAATCACGCCGGCGATCGCGGTGTCGGCGCCGGCGGGAGCGCAGGAAGCGGCGGCGCCATCTGCGGCGGATGACGAAATCGTGGTAACGGCGCGCCGGTCGGGTGCGCCGATGTGGACGATCAAGACCGAAGCGGGCACCGTCATCCTCGTCGGCGAGATCGCCGAAGTGCCCAAAGCGACGCCCTGGCGTCCCGAACGGCTGCAAGGCGCGACCGAACGCGCGCAGCGGGTGATCCTCGGCACCAAGGCGAAGGTGTCGCCGGGAGACATTCTCCGGCTCATCTTCCGCGGCGGCAAGCTCACGAAACTACCGAAAGGGCGCACCGCGGCGGACTATCTGGATGCGCGCCAGCTTGACCGGTTGCGCACGCTCGAAACCCGTTTCGACCAGGATTATGCGCGGCAGAATTTCCTGATGACGGCATTCGACCTGCTGTCGAAGCGGCTCGCCTTCAACCGCGACACCGCCGACGATGCATCCGACGTCGTCCGCAAGGCCGCGCGCCACGCGAACATCCCGACGCGGCCCGTCGGCGAAGTGCGCGGCGAAGACATGCTCGACAATCTCTTCGCGGCAGCGCCCGAGACGCATATCCCATGCCTCGATGCCGCGATGAACGCGACGGAGGCCGGATCCGACGTCGTTGCGACGCGCGGGCGGGCGTGGACCGAGTTCGATGTACCTGCGGTGA
>NZ_DASWTD010000607.1:0-4727 GCF_036402335.1 Sphingopyxis sp.
CGCGCCGCCGCCATGGATCGGGATCTTGTATCCCGTCAGCTTCTGGATGTTGTCGATCGCTTCGTCGTCGGACGGCGTCACGAGCGTGAAAGCGCGTCCCTTGGCACCCGCGCGCCCCGTGCGACCGATGCGATGGACATAATCGTCGGGATGCCAGGGCGCGTCGAAATTGAACACATGACTGACACCCTTGACGTCGAGCCCGCGTGCCGCGACGTCGGACGCCACCAGAATGTTGATCGTGCCGGCCTTGAAGCGGTCGAGTTCGGCGATGCGGCTCGACTGGTCCATGTCGCCATGGATCTCGCCCGCCTTGTAGCGATAGCGCTGGAGCGATTTCGCAAGCTCGCGAACGGTGGTCTTGCGGTTGCAGAAAATGATTGCGGTGCCGATGTCCTCGGCTTCGATCAGGCCGCGGAGCGTGTCGCGCTTGCTGCGTTCCGAGGTCTTGACCAGGAACTGCTCGATATTCTCGTTCCGGCTCGCCGGACGTGCGACCTCGATCGTCTTCGGATTCGAGAGGAACTTGTCTGCGAGCTTCTTGATCGGGGGCGGCATTGTCGCCGAGAACAGCAAGGTCTGGCGATTCGCGGGGAGCTTGGTGCAGATATTTTCGATGTCGGGGATGAAACCCATGTCGAGCATCCGGTCGGCCTCGTCGATCACGAGCAGGTTGCAGCCGGTCAGCAGGATCTTGCCGCGCTCGAACAGATCCATCAGGCGGCCGGGCGTCGCGATCAGAACATCCACACCGCGTTCCAGCGCCTTAACCTGATCGCCCATCTGCACGCCGCCGATCAGCAGCGCCATCGACAACTTGTGGTACTTGCCGTATTTTTCAAAATTCTCCGCGACTTGCGCCGCAAGTTCACGCGTCGGCGCAAGGATCAGCGAGCGCGGCATCAGCGCGCGGGCGCGGCCGTGGGCCAGAATGTCGATCATCGGAAGCACGAACGAAGCCGTCTTGCCGGTGCCCGTCTGGGCGATGCCGATGATGTCGCGCATCATCAAGACCGACGGAATGACTCCCGCCTGAATCGGCGTCGCTTCGTCATAGCCCGCCTCGTCAATGGCGCGCAAAAGTTCGTCGGAAAGGCCGAGGTCGGCAAATTTCATGAGGTGACATGTCCGGAAAAAGAGTTGGCGTCCTGCCTTCCACGTAGGCGGACGTTGCCGCGGCCATTGGGCAAACGGCAAGGAAAAGTCAAGGAAAGGCCGCGATAAACGCGAAAGAGTCAGGGTCGGCTCATTGCACAATCGAAGTTTGAAGCGATTTTGTTCCGGGCAAGGAAGCGCGGCGCAGGCATATGAACATATTCCAAGGCTCGCTGACACAGCCATGGGCAAAATCGGTCAAATCCCCCCTCCCGCTAAACGAGGGGGACGCCGAGATGACGTCGATCTCGGTCCCACGCGGCCTTGCAGATGGAACCACCATCTGCAGCGGGCACCCGAAGCCGATATCTTCACCATTGCTGCGCCTCGAATGCGCAATGAGCCGATCCTGACCCTAATCGTCGTCGCGAACGGGAACCATCAACCGGAACTTGTCGATCTCGCATTTCGCGCCCGTCCGCGCGTGGATCTGGTCACGATCCTCGCAAAGCTGTCCGTCCTTGCTGCCCTGCATGTAGAAACCCGCGTAAAAATCGAGCGCGCGGCAGCCGCGATTGAGTTGCGCGCGCAGCCGCTGCTTTTGCCGCGTGATCAGGTCGATGCTGTCGCGCTGGACGGCCTGCATCCCCAGGATGTTCCGCATCGACACGCATTTTGGCGCCTTCTTTTCTTTCCAGACTATCGGGAACTCGGTGGCGCGCCGCGAGGGAGCGGGGCCTGCTGCGAAGTCGTTGAGTTGGGAACGCCGCGCGGGAACGCGAATGATGAGCTGCTGTTCGATCACCATCTGCCAGAAGGACGAAGTCTGCCCGGGTGTCGGCGCCGATATCGCAACCAGCGGCTCGGGCGCAGCGACAGGCGCCGTTGCATCAGCCGCCGGCGCGGCCGCAAACCACAGGAATGCCACCGTCAGCACAGCCGCGCTGCCGCTCCTTCGGCGTCCTCACAGAAGATGCTGCTCACCCTTGGCTCCCGCGTCCATGCCCGCTGGACGAAAAGATACTATTCGTCCATCGCGCCTTTTAACAAGGATGATTGAACATCAAATGAACTGTTATCGATCCCTGCCCGCGCTCGGTGCGAAATGGCCTTGGAGTGAAATGGCATGACGCGCCCTCCGTCCGCATCGCTGCTCGGCGCTCTTGCAAACCTGCTCGGGCCAAAGGGCTATAGCACCGACCCCGACGTTATGGGCCCATGGCTGACCGACTGGCGCGGCAAATATCGCGGTGCTGCGCCCGCGATGCTGTCCCCCGCGACGACCGAAGAAGTCGCCGCCATCGTTAGCCTGTGCGCGAGCGCCGGCGTCGCGTTGGTCCCGCAGGGCGGCAACAGCGGCATGGTCGGCGGCGCGACCCCCGATACGAGCGGCAACCAGCTGTTGCTCAGCTTGCGGCGTATGAACCGGATTCGCGATATCGACGAAGCGGCCCATGTCGCGATCGCGGAGGCTGGCGTCATTCTCGAAAATTTCCATAATGCCGTTCTGACGCGCCAGCTCCGTTTCCCGCTGACGTTGGGAGGCAAGGGATCGGCAACGATCGGCGGATTGGTGTCGACCAATGCCGGGGGCACGCAAGTGCTGCGTCATGGGACAATGCGCGCGCTGGTCGCGGGCGTTGAGGCGGTGCTGCCGGACGGAAGCATCTTCGACGGACTGGCGCCACTCAAGAAGGACAATCGCGGCTATGACCTGCGGCATCTGCTTTGCGGAGCCGAAGGGACTTTGGGAATCGTCACCGCCGCCACGCTCCGCCTCGTGCCTGCCGCCACCGCGCGGCGTACCGCATGGATCGCGGTCGATTCGCCGGCAAGCGCACTGGTGCTGCTGCGCCGTCTCGACGCAGCTATCGGAAGCGAACTCGAGGGCTTCGAACTGATCCCTCATAGCTGTCTCGCCGCAGTGCTGCGCCACATTCCCCGGACGCGGGCACCGCTCGCAGCCCCTCATCCCTGGTATGTCCTCTCCGAACTGGCAGGAGATAACGCAGAGACCCTCGATCGGGCACTCGAACCCCAGCTTGCTGCCGCACTCGACGCCGGGCTGATCCGTGATGTTGTGATCGCCAAAAATGATCGCGAAAGCGAGGATTTCTGGCGGCTGCGCGATTCGATCTCGGAAGCCGAGCGCGCCGAAGGACCTGCGTTGCAGCACGATATCAGCGTTCCCGTCGATCTGATGCCGGCGTTTATCGCGGACAATCCGGGCCGGCTCGAACGCGCCTTCCCTGGTATCCGCGCCCTGTCCTTCGGCCATCTCGGCGATGGCAATGTCCATCACCATGTCCAGCCCCCCGCCGGCGCCGATGGCGCGGCATGGCTTGCCAAGCATGGCGCGGCGGTCAGCCGGCTGGTCTACTCGCATGTCATCGAACTCGGCGGGTCTATTTCGGCCGAGCATGGTATCGGCCAGATGAAGCGGGACATATTGGCCGAACTCGACAGTCCGGCACGACTGGCGGCGCTTCGCGGCATCAAGGATGGGCTAGATCCGGCGGGGATTCTCAATCCCGGCAAGCTAATCGCCTGACGATCTGGCGCCCGGCGCGATCGCCCCCTTGCGCGGCGAGGCCCGGATCAATAAGGCGCTGTATCCTTTTCGCTCCGGGCTACCGGGGCTCGCTACCGGAGTTCAATCATGGCCACTGCGCCCGCACCCGCCAACCTGCCGCTGTTCTACAGGGACCTCGTTCCGCTTTCGAGCGTCGAACATGCCGATTTCCGCGCTCGCGCGCTCGACAAGGCCGACTTCCTCGTCAACCAGCATGCAATCCCCCTGACCTCCGATGAATTCGTTTCGGCCTGCCGCTATTATCCGATCGTCTTTTCGGCGGGCGAAAATCCGGTTCCGCTGGCGCTGATGGGCCTCAACGAAGGCGTGAACACTTTCGTCGACGATGAAGGCAAGCTGCTCAATCCCGTTTACGTGCCCGCCTATGTCCGCCGCTACCCCTTCCTGCTCGCCCGGCTGCAGGAGGGCTCGGAAGAATTGTCGCTGTGCTTCGATCCGACGTCGGAAGCGATTGGCAAGTTCGACGAAGGCGACGCGCTGTTCGAAGACGGCCAGCCTGCCGGTTCGGTCCAGTCCGTTCTGGAGTTCTGCAAGAATTTTGAAGAAGCTGGCCAGCGCACCGGCTTTTTTGTCGAGGAACTGAAGAAGGCCGACCTGTTGATGGACGGCGAAGTCGCTATCCAGCAGGAAGGCAATGACAAGCCCTTCGTCTATCGCGGTTTCCAGATGGTCGACGAGAACAAGCTGCGCGAATTGCGCGGCGATGTCCTGCGCAAGCTGACGCAGAACGGTATTCTGGCGCTGATCTTCGCGCACCTCTTCTCGCTGCAGTTGATGCGCGAAATCTTTGCCGAGCAGGTCAAGGCCGGCAAGATGCCCGCCGTCATGGAACTCCCGACCGTTTGACGCACACCAAAATGGCCGCCTCGTACGAGGCGGCCATTTGAAATCCAATCGCCGGACGCTCGCCTGCGTCAGAAGTCGATCGCCAGCCCCTTCAGCTCCCAATCGCCATAGCGCACGGGATTGCGCCCGCCGGGTTGGTCTTCCGCCTTATCTTCATGCATCGGTTCGGGCGTGGGCACGGCGCTGTTCGTCC
>NZ_DASWTD010000608.1:0-4937 GCF_036402335.1 Sphingopyxis sp.
CATCGTCGACGTAACGCGCCCCGCGGCGCCGGTCGTGTGGCCGGGGCTGACCTTTGGCGGCGCGCTCAACGACGCCGAGGACGTGATCGTCGCATCGACCAACGCGTCGCTGTTCGGCTATGTCGCCGACGGGCGCAACGGCATCAAGGTGCTCCAGCTGACCAGCCCCGACAATCCGGGCCTCTACGGCTTCTCGCCGAAACCGACCCCCGAACTGATCGCCTGGGCGAAGACGCCCTCACCCGCGCTCGCGCTGTCGAAGGGGCTCGATCGCGACCGTGCGGTCGATGAGACGGGTGGCCAAATGGCGGTGTTCGGCCGCGTCGGCTCGCGTCCGTTTACCCGGCTGGAGATGGAGAAACTGTTCCTGAACAGCAAAGGCATGGTCTACAAGGTCAGCGACGAGGTCGACCAGCATGCCTGGCGCCCGCCGCTGCTCTACGCGAACTAGCGCCCGGAGCGTCAGCGCGATGTCCGCCCCCGACCGGGAGTTGTCGATAGTGATGTGCACCCCGGCGAAAGCCGGGGCCCAGAATTCCAGCGGGACCTGCGTGTGACCGCCCTGGGCCCCGGCTTTCGCCGGGGTTCACGAAGGACAACTCACCACCCCAAAGCCGACGCCCGCTGCCTCTTTACTGCCGCTCCGCCTGAACCACCGTGTCCGACGCGCGCAGCGCCGACAATATGCGCATCACATGCTGGACGTCGCGCACCTCGACGACGACGTCATAGGTGTGGAAGCCGCCTTCGCGGTTCGACAGGCGCAAATTGGTGATGTTTGCCGAATTGGCGGCGAGGATCCCCGACATTTCGGCGAGTGTGCCGGGTTCGTTGAGGATGACGATGCACAGCCGCGCGTTGCCGCCTTCGCTGTCCTCCTGCCAGCGCAGGTCGATCCAGTCGGCATCGATCCCGTCGGCGAGCTTCGGGCAGTCGATGACATGAACTTCGATCCCTTCGCCCGGCCGCGACAGACCGACGATGCGGTCGCCTGGGACGGGGTGGCAGCAGTCGGCGAGCTGATAGGCGACGCCGGGAGTCAGTCCGGCGATCGACACCGCGGCGCCCTGAACGAGTTTTCCGGGCTTGGTCTTCATTTCCGCCGTGATGCCCGGGACGAGCGCTTCGAGCACGGCATCGTCGGTAAGGCGCTGTTTGGCGATCGCGACATACAGCGCGCTGTCATCGTCGAGTTTCAGCCGCTCGCGCGCCGCCGCGCGGGCTTTGTCGCCGACCTTGTTCGGCAGGCGGGCGACGATCTCGTCATACATTTTGCGGCCGAGTGCTGCGAGTTCGACCTTTTCCTTCGACCGGACATGGCGGCGGATCGCCGCACGCGCCTTGCCGGTGACTGCAAAGCCCAGCCAGGCGGGCTGCGGCGTCTGCTTGTCCGACGAGAGGATCTCGACGGTGTCGCCGTTCGCAAGCTGGGTACGCAGCGGCACGAGCCGGCCGTTAACCTTGGCGCCGACGGTGCGGTCGCCGAGCCCGGTGTGGACGGCATAGGCGAAATCGACCGGCGTTGCGCCCTTCGGCAACTGGTGCAGGCTGCCTTTCGGCGTGAAGGCGAAGATGCGATCCTGATACATCGCGATGCGCGTGTTTTCGAGAAACTCTTCGGGATCGTGCGTCTGCTCGAGGATTTCGATCAGGTCGCGAATCCATCCGGCCTGTCCGTCGGGGCTGCCGCCGCCCTGTTTGTAGGCCCAGTGCGCGGCGAGGCCGAATTCGGACTGCTGGTGCATGCCGAGGCTGCGGATCTGGATCTCGATCCGCATATTCTGTTGATGCATGATCGTCGTGTGCAGCGACTTGTAACCGTTGCGTTTCGGGGTCGAGATATAATCCTTGAACCGGCCGGGGACCATTTTCCACTTGCGGTGAAACAGGCCCAGCGCGGCATAGCAATCGGCATCGGTCGGCGTGATGACGCGAAAGGCGATGATGTCGGTGACCTGTTCGAAGCTGACATGCCGCTCCTGCATCTTGCGCCAGATCGAATAGGGATGCTTCTCGCGCCCCGACACATCGGCCTCGATGCCGTTTTTCGCGAGCAACTCCTTGAACTCGCGGCTGATCGCCGCGACCTTGTCCTTGCCGCCTGCGGTCAGCTTGGCGAGGCGTCCGGTGATCGTCGCATAGGCTTCGGGCTCAAGCTCGCTGAATGCGAGCAACTGCATCTCGCGCATATATTCGTACATGCCGATCCGCTCTGCGAGCGGGGCATAGATATCCATCGTCTCCTTGGCGATACGGCGTCGCTTTTCGGGATTCTTGATGAAATGCAGCGTCCGCATATTGTGCAGCCGGTCGGCGAGCTTCACGAGCAGCACGCGGATATCGTCTGACATCGCGAGCAGGAATTTGCGCAGGTTCTCGGCGGCGCGCTCGTTTTCGGTCTGCGCCTCGATCTTCGAAAGCTTGGTCACCCCGTCGACCAGCCGGCCGACGTCGGTGCCGAACAGCCGCTCGATCTCTTCGGGTGTTGTCAGCGTGTCCTCGAGCGTATCGTGCAGCAGCGCGGTGACGATCGTCTCGGTATCGAGGTGGAGGTCGGTCAAAATGCCTGCGACTTCGACCGGATGACTGAAATAGGGGTCGCCGGAAGCGCGTTTCTGGCTGCCATGCTTCTGGACGGTGAACACATAGGCACGATTGAGCAACGCCTCGTCGACATCGGGATCATAAGCGCGCACACGCTCGACAAGTTCATATTGACGTAACATCAGTCCCAATGTCGCCCCTGATGCATATATTGCAATGCGAAATTTGATTGCGCCGTCCGCCAATGCGTTAGCAACTTTGGTAAAGTCGATTGGAAGCGTCGTTCACCGCGAGTAGGACGGGCCGGATGGGGACCAATATTCTCGATTCGACAGAGCGGCCGCGGGTGTCGATGGTGATGCCAGTGCACAATGGCGCGCGCTGGCTGGCCGAGGCGATCAATTCGATTCTGGATCAGGATTTCCGGGACTTCGAGCTGATTCTCGTCAACGATGCCTCGCGCGATGAATCGCCCGCTATCATGGCCGATGCCGTGGCCCGCGACCCGCGGGTGCTGCTGATCGACCTCAAGACCAACGTCGGCCTGCCCGCCGCGCTCAACCACGGCTTTGCAGCGGCGCGCGGTGAACTGCACAGCTGGACGTCGGATGACAATCTGCTCCGGCCCCCGATGCTGGGCCGCCTCGTCGCGACGCTCGATGCCCATCCCGAAGCCGATGTCGTCCACGCCGATTTCACGCTGATTGACGAGGCCGGTGCCGAACTCGGCCGTTCGCGCGTCGGACCGGTCGAACGGCTGCTCTACGGCAACAATGTCGGCGCCTGTTTTCTCTATCGGGCGCGCGTGACCGAGGCGCTTGGTGGCTACGATACCCGGCTGTTCGGGGTCGAGGATTATGATTTCTGGCTTCGCGCGGCGCAGCACTTCGCCTTCGTTGCGCTGCACGAGGATCTGTATGTCTATCGCAAGCACGGCGGCAGCCTGACCAGCCAGCGCGCCGAGCGGATACAGGCGCTGACGGCCGAGATTGTCGAGCGCGCGCTGCCCCAAACGCTGCCGGCGCGCAGCCGCAGTGAAATCCTCCTCGGGCTTGCGCTTCGCAGCAGTCGCCGCTGGCGGCTGGACCTTGTGCGCCGTGCGTTTCGGGCCGATCCCGTTTATGTCGCGACGCAATTGCCTGCGCTTGCTCGCTGGTCGCTGGTCGTCGCGCGCAACCGGATCGCAGCCTGAAGATGTGAGGCCGCCGCTGCTTCGGGGAAGTTACGGCGGCCTCGATCGACATGGCCGGCTATCGTCGGGTCAGCGCACCTATTTCGCGGCGTTGCAGCGCGCGAGGTCTTCGGCGTCGAGCGCCTTGCCGCCCGCAGTGAAGCTCGTCACCGGACCGGCCGCTTTTGCAAGCGCCGAGCACATGATCAACGGGCGGCTCGTGCCCCGGCCGGCGAGGCAGCTGGCATCCTTGCATGCCCACACGACGTCGCGCGCCACAAAGCGCGCCTCGGGGGCCGGGCTGGCAAGCTCGGCACGGTAAAAGGCGCCGCCTGCTGCCGTTGCGGCGGTCGGCCCGAGCGCCAGGCTGCCGATCGTCACGGCGCCTGCGAGCGAGAGGAAGCGGGAGAGGGGGGAAAGCTTGTGTTCGGGCATTGGGACCTCCTGTTTTTGCGCAACCGAAAGGTTGCGAAATGCGACCTAGCGTTTGGGTTGCGAAATGCAACGGAGGGCTTATATTTTTTTGGCGCATGGGGTGAATTTACGTTAGGGCATGGGTCATGGGAAAATTACGCGAAGTCCTGAACGACATGAACGGGGGCAATTGCGCCCTGCCTCTGGCCCTGGAGGCGATGGGCGAGCGATGGTCGTTCATGATCCTTCGCGCGGCCTTCAACGGCGTTCATCATTTCGAAGAGTTCCAACAGGAACTGAACATCGCGCGCAACATCTTGTCGAACCGGCTGTCGCGGCTGGTCGACCATGGCATCATGGCGCGCGAAGTGATGGCCGAGGACCGGCGCAAGGTCCGTTACCAGCTGACCGAAAAGGGTATCGAGCTGCTGCCCGCGATGATCGCGCTGCGCCAGTGGGGCGAAAAATGGGGCGCCGGCGTGCCCTCGACCCCGGTGCTGGTCGACGCGCGCGACGAGCAGCCGATTGGCCCTGTGACGCTGACAGCACACGACGGCCGGGTGATCGGGTACAAGGAATTGCTGTGGAAGCACCGTGCGGAGCTGCAGCCGCTTGGTCAGGCCCGCGTGCGTGCCGATGGCGCGATGACGCCGGTCGCGGCCGAATGACCAGCCGCGCCGGTTTCCCGCACCGCCTGCGCGGCCGCTGATCCATCACCATCGCACGACACCCCATGCCGCTATTCCGACTGTCTTCGCCCGGACCTTTTTTCGACAACAAGGTCCGGGCCTTCTGGAACCTGCAAATC
>NZ_DASWTD010000609.1:0-2805 GCF_036402335.1 Sphingopyxis sp.
GCGTCGTGCGCGGCCTGGTCCTTGATGCGGGTTTCGGTGTTGTCGGTCATATCTCTAACTCGTCGCCCCCGCGAAGGCGGGGGCCGCGGGAGGATTTACGCCGTCGCCGCTGTGCAAACTGCCAGCGGCCCCTGCCTTCGCAGGGGCGACGGAAAGGCTCGCCAGGCTGATCTCGGCGAGCGCCCCGCGCACCGCGCCGTTCACGACGCCCCAGTGCGGCTGGACCTTGCAATGGCCTTCGAGCGAGCAATCATGGCGTCCTTCGGCGACGCAGGAGGTCAGCGCGATCGGCCCTTCGACCGCTTCGATGATGTCGGCGACGCTGATCGCCGCCGCGGGCCGCGCGAGCCGTACCCCGCCACCGGTGCCGCGCGAGGCGACGAGCAGGCCGGCGCGCGCGAGCTGGCTCACCAGCTTTTGCGCGGTCGGCCCAGGGATGCCCGTCTGCTCGGCCAGCATGCCGGCATGAATCGGCACCGACCCGCACTGGCGGGCGGCGGCGCTCATCAGCACCACGGCATAATCGGCAAGGTTCGACAGGCGCATTGTTCTTTTCCGTCGCAGTTGCGAACGATTCTTAACTGGAGTAAATCACTCCACTTACATAGGCGCACCGCCCCGCGAGCGCAAGCAATCGCGGATATGCGCGATGATAGAAAAGCTGCGCCAAAAAAAAGGCACCCATCCGGCCGAAGCCAAATGAGTGCCAAGATGAAGGTCTCAGTCCTCGTCAGAGGATGAGCTCTTCTGGGTCGCAAGGCTGGATTATGCCGGCCGCGCGATTCGCGATTGGATGAAAACGCCAAAAAGACGAAGCGCCGGTTTTTGAAGGTTAATTGCGCTCAGGTCTCGGAAACGAGTGGGCTGACCCTGCCGGCGAGTTGCTTGCGGCCCTTGGTCGTCGCCTCGGTCAGCGGAGTCGGTTTCGCGAGCTGGCCGGGGGTTGCGCCTGCAAAACGCTTCATTTCGCGGATCAGGTGCGACTGGTCGTAAAAGGCTTCGCCGAGCTGGGCCGCGTCGAGCCCTTCGCCGCGCGCGAGCGCCGACGCGGCACGCACCGCACGATATTTGCGCGCGAGCATGCGGGGCGACAGGCCGTAGTAATGTTTGGTCATCCGCTCGACCGAACGGATCGACATGCCGGTTGCGTCGACCAGTTCGGGAACCTGCGGCGAGGCGGACCCGGTCAGCCATTGGTCGACCGTTCGCGTGAACCAGACGGGCGCAGGCTGGTTCTTCTTCAGGATTTCCCGCGCGAAATTATTGACGATGACCAGGCGCTGCTCATTGTCCGGCGCCGCCATCAGTGCGGCGATGACATCGTCGACCCAGTCGCCGAACAGGCTGCCGGCATCGATTGCCCGGTCGGTCAGCTTGTCGGCATGGTCACCCATCAGCGTTGCCCAGCCGACGGGCAGCAGGCCGAAACCGAAGACGCGGAGCGCGCCGCCCCTGACCATGGCGCGGACGCTGCCGCTCGTCGGCCCGAGGATCGTCGCGCGCCGCGCGGCGAAGCGGTGGCCGTCGGGAAAGATATATTCGCCCTCGGCGGCATTCATCATGCGAAATTGCGGGCGGTCGGCGCGTTCATATTCGTCGAACAGCGGCGGATCGATCCGCATGAAATAGAAACTCGACACCATGTCCGCCAAATCGGGATCGGGCGGAAAATAGTGCAGTTCGAACGGCATGCTGCCGTCCACGCCCGACGGCGAGGATGATGTTTGCGACATGGACCCAGACCCCGACAGCCTGTTTCCGGCTGCCTTCTTATATGGCCCAAATCATTTGCGTTTCATCCCCGCGCGTCAAGCGGCAAATGTAGCCGGTTCAGCCTTTCTGCGCCGCGATCCACGCATCGACGCGTCGTTCGAGGATGTCGAGCGGCACTGGACCCGATTCGAGCACGACGTCGTGGAAGCTGCGGAAATCGAATTTGTCGCCGAGTGCCGCCTGCGCCCGGCCGCGCAGTTCCATGATCTTGAGCTTGCCGATCAGGTAAGCGGTCGCCTGCCCCGGATAGACGATATAGCGCTCGATCGCCTTTTCGATGTCGCCCTGCGGGTTCGGCGTATTGTCCTTGAGATACTGGATCGCCTGTTCGCGGGTCCATCGCTTGTCGTGGATGCCGGTGTCGACGACGAGCCGGCACGCGCGCCACAGCTCCATGCCAAGTCGTCCGAAATCGCTGTAGGGATCGGTATAGAAGCCCATGTCCTTGCCGAGTTCCTCGGTATAGAGGCCCCAGCCTTCGGTGTAGGCCGTAAAGCCGCCGAAGCGGCGGAAGGATGGCAGTCCGGTCAGTTCGGTCTGCACCGCGCGCTGCAAATGATGGCCGGGCACGCCTTCATGATAGGCAAGCGCCTCGAGTTCGTTCTTCGACATGTCGCGCAAATCATAGAGGTTCACATAATAGATGCCGGGTCGTGACCCGTCGGGCGAGGGCGAGGAGTAGAAGGCCTTGCCCGCCGATTTCTCGCGGAACGCCTCAACGGCCTTCACCTGCAGATGCGCCTTGGGCAGCGTGTTGAAGAAGGCGGGCAGGCGCGCCTCCATCGCCTTCACCTTGGCATCGACATCGGCCAGATAGGCCTCGCGCGTCGTATAATAATATTGCGGGTTTGTCCGCAGATGCGCGAAAAACTCCTGGAGCGTACCCTTGAAGCCGACCTTCGCCATGATCGCCTTCATTTCGCCGTGGATGCGCGCGACCTCGGCAAGGCCGAGGTCGTGGATCTGCGCCGCGGTCATGTCGGTCGTCGTGTAATTGGCGAGCAGCGCTTCATAATAGGCCTTGCCGTCGGG
>NZ_DASWTD010000610.1:0-2525 GCF_036402335.1 Sphingopyxis sp.
GATCAGCCAGTCGTGGAAGGTGAAGGCGCCCATCGTTTCCGGCGACAGCAGCGGCGACACGATATCCATCGGGTTCGTACAGAAGTGCGGCGGCAGCGGCGCGGTCTCGCCGGCCCATCTGACGACGCGGGTACGGATGTCGGTAATTTTCAACGGGAGACCTTTCTTGAGAAATCGAGGGGAGCGATGCGCGGGATCGTGATGCAGACGAGCGCGAAGGCGATGACGTGGAGCGACGCGGCAAGCGTGAGGACCGGCGTGTAACCAAGCCCCGCATCGAGCATCCAGCCGGCCGCCTGCCCCATCGCGATGCCGCCGAAGGCGCCGCCGAGGCCAACGAGCCCCGCGAACTTGCCGAGCGCGCCGCGCGGCACGAGATCGGTCGGCAGCGTCATGACGAGCGTGGCCCAGCTCTGCTGGCCGGCGAAGGCGAGGCTGAAAATGAAGATCACCATGCCGACCGACGTCGCGGACGGCACCAGCATGATGAGCGGCATGACCGCGACGCTGAGCCCCATCGCGATCTTGCGCGCCGCGTTGGCCGAAAGGCCGCGCCCCAGCAGGCGGCTCGAAAGATAACCGCCGGCGAGGCTACCGACGCCGCACGCGGCATAGGGAATCCAGCCGATCGTCGCCGCCTGCTTCAGATCGAAGGCATGCGCCTCGAACAGATATTTGGGCAGCCAGAAGAGGTAGAAATACCATGCGGCGTCGCCGAGAAACTTGGCGCCCATCAGGCCGGCCACTTCCCTGCGCGCCAGCAGCGCGCGGAGCGACGGCGCGTCTTCGGCGGGCGCCGCTTCGCCCGCGTGTTGGAACGACGCGTCGGGCGCGCGATAGCTCCACCACCAGCCCGCCACCCAGACGATGCCGATCGCCCCGGTGATGAAAAACACCCAGCGCCAGCTGCTGAGCCCCATCCAGTCACCGTGCGCGAGGATGAGCGCGATCAGCGGCGGTGCGATTACCGCGCCCACGGCGGTGCCGACATTGATCAGGCCCATCGCGGTCGCGCGGTCGCGGGCCGGAAACCATTCGGCGACGACGCGGGTCGCCGCGGGAAATCCGCCGCCTTCGCCGAAGCCGAGGAGCAGGCGGCTGGCCGCGAGCGCGAGGACACTGCCGGCAAGCCCGTGGCTGGCACAGGCGAGCGACCAGAAGACCATGATGACGATGAAGCCGCGCCGGGTACCGATGCGATCGAGGAGCCAGCCGCCGCCGAGGTACATCAGGCCATATGTGGCGAGGAACGCCGAATCGAGCGCGGCCTTGATCTGGTTGCTGATCGGAATATCAGCTTCGATATGCTTGATCGCCCAGGGCAGCGTCTGACGATCGAGATAGCTGATCGCGATGGCCCCCGCGACGAGCAGCGCAATCGCCCAGCGGCCGCGCAGGGCGTCGCTCGTCGGCGCACGGTCCATATTAGCGACGCCCTTCGAGGCAGCGACGCCCGGTCGCTTGCGCCCGATCTTCCGGCCTCTTGCCTCGCATGCCGTACCCCTCACTAGTCCGACCAATATTTTTTGGCCTTTCGGTTTGTGCAAGCTTCATATGCTGAATCTCGCAACATTTGTAGATAGTATACGATAATTTCTGATTGTCTAGTCCTACCAGATCAATTTTGCGATATGCACCGCTTGACGACCAAGATCGGGGACGCCACCAGAGACTTATGGACACGAGCCCCCGCGACCCGCTGGACAAGCCACGCGAACGCCCCAAGCAGATTCACGATGCGATTGCGCACGAGCTGGGCGTCGCGATCGCGAGCGGCACCTATGTGCCCGGGCAGATGCTTCCCGGTGAGGCGAAGTTCAGTTCGGAACTAAAGGTATCGCGCGGGGCCTATCGCGAAGCGATCCGGATCCTCGCCGCGAAGGGTCTGGTGAAGAGCCGGACCAAGAGCGGCACGCGCGTGAGCGAGCGCCGACGCTGGAACATTCTCGATATCGACGTTCTCGCCTGGATGTTCGAAGCCGGTCCGGACGAAACCTTTATCCGCGAGATCTTCGAATTGCGGCTGATCGTCGAGCCGGCGGCGGCAGCGCTTGCCGCCACGCGGCGCACCAGTCGCGAACTCGGCAGCATGGGGCATGCCCTCGAAGAGATGGAACGCTTTGGCCTGCTGGACGAGCGAGGGCGCGCGGCCGACCAGGCGTTCCACAACATGATCCTCGAATCGACGCGCAACGAAGCCGTGATATCGCTCTCCAACACGATATCGGCGGCGGTCGGCTGGACGACGGTATTCGCACGGCGTGAGCGGGCTGCGGCGCGCGACCCGATGCCCGACCATTACCGGCTGTTCGATGCTTTGGCCCAGGGCGATCCGCATCAGGCGCGAGCCTGCATGGTTACGCTCATCGACCATGCACTGCATGACGCGGGGATCGGTTCGGCACTGGATGGGACGCTGTCGGTCCTCTAATCTGGCTACTCGATAGCCAAGGTCGGAGATCATTGATTCCGCAGGATGGGCTTGCCTGATTACCGCTGAGAAACTGTATTTCGGGGAAGATAGT
>NZ_DASWTD010000611.1:0-1630 GCF_036402335.1 Sphingopyxis sp.
TATCGCGGCGAGTCCGGCGATGCACACGCTGCGGTCCGGGCGGCGATCGCGGCCGAGGATGCCTGGCTCGAACGCTGGCTCGACCTCCCGCCCCAGACCAACGAGACCGCGCGCAGCGCCGCGGTAATGGCGGGATTGCTGGTCGCGGCGGACCGCTTCGGGCTGCCCTTCGAATTGCTCGAACTCGGGTCCAGCGCGGGGCTTAACCTCAATCTCGCGCATTACCGCTTCGATCTCGGCGGCGTCGCCGCGGGGGATCCGGCATCGTCGCTCGTTCTTGCGCCCAAATGGCACGGCCCGCCGCCGCCCGCCGCCGATGCCCGCATCCTCTCGGCGCGGGGCATCGACATGTCCCCGATCGCAATTGCCGATCCCGAGAATCGGGAAAGGCTGATCGCCTATATCTGGCCCGAACAGGCCGAGCGCGTAGCGCGGCTCGAGACCGCCATCGCGATCGCTGAAGCGTATCCTCCGAGACTGGAATGTGGCGACGCGGCGGACTGGATCGAGGCGCGGCTCGCCGAACCGCGGACGTCAGGCGTTGCGCGCATCGTCTTCCACACCATTACGTTCCAGTATTTCCCTGATTCGACGAAGGCGCGCGTCGAGCACGCGATCAGATCCGCTGGCGACGCCGCCAATGCGGAGACGCCGCTGGGTTGGCTCCGGCTCGAGGCCAATGCCGATCGCGACACCTGTGAGCTGCGGCTCACATTATGGCCGGACGGCACCGAACTCCACCTCGCCGACGCGCATCCGCACTGCGCCTGGATCAGCTGGCGGGGAAGGATCTAGGCAGGAACGCGCGCTTTCAGGAAGGCGCTGAGCGCATCGGTCACCGCGCCGGGATTCTCCCACGGCACGAAATGCCCCGAATCGACCTTCACGATCTCGAGATCGGCGCACAACGCATCGAGCCCTTCGAGCTGGCAGGGCAGCAGCGCCTTGTCGCCGGTGCCCCAGATGACCAGCACGGGCATCGCCAGCACGGGGAACGGTCCGTCGAGCCAGGCCGGGCGCTCGGGCGCCTCGTCCATTGCGGGGACGACGATCGCCGAGGCGCGGTACCAGTTGAGCATCGCGGTCATCGCGCCGGGCTGCCCCCATTGGTCGAGATAGACCGCCTTTTCATCCCCGATCTTCGCGAAATCGGTGTGCTTCAGGAAGCTCGTTTCGAAGAACTTCGCGAGCCCGATCGAATCGATGTATCTCTCCAGCCCGGGATTGCGGAACGCGCGGATATACTGGCTCGCCTCGCGTTGGGCCATGTCGTCGAACAGCGTCCTCTGGAAGATCAGCGGGTGCGGCGCGTTGACGATCACGAGCCTTGCCACGCGCTCGGGATGCCGAAGCGCCGCCATCCACGCGATCGCGCCGCCCCAGTCATGCCCGACCAGCGTGAATGTCCCGATCCCCAGCGCATCGGCGAGCGCGATCAGGTCGGCGACAGGCTTTTCGGGCGCATAGTCCGCAACCTCGGCGGGCTTGGACGAGCGCGCAAAGCCGCGCTGGTCGGGGGCCACGACGAAATAGTCGCCGGCGAGCGCGGGCATCTGGTGCCGCCAGGTGCGGTGCGATTCGGGAAAACCGTGCAGGAAGAACACCGCGTCGTCCGACGGATCGCCGCCCA
>NZ_DASWTD010000612.1:0-4206 GCF_036402335.1 Sphingopyxis sp.
GCTCCATTGCGCCGCCCCGCCCCGCGTCCGATATATTTCGACCTTAGGGAACGATTTAGCCGTAAATTGGTTTCATGGGGAAGAAACAAACGCGCCATTGCAGTTTGGTGTACGCGCGGTTAGCAAAAGGTCCCATGCTCAGCGGAAGCCTCGATAATGTCGTCTAAGACCGGTACGCCGCGCGGCGAGACTTCCGGGAAGGATGCAGAGAAGAAAACGTCCGCCAGGGGGCAGGACGTAAACGGTGCCTTGCGCCGTGCCTATGAGTCGACCGTCGACGAGACGATTCCCCAATCGCTGCTGGATTTGCTGAGCAAGCTCGATTGATTCAGCGCCGGTAGCGCGCGTCGAAATCGCGATGGAAAGTGGCGAAACGGCCCGCGGCGATCGCGTCGCGCATCGACTGCATCAAATCCTGATAGAAATGCAGATTGTGCTGCGTCATCAGCATCGCGCCGAGCATCTCGCCCGAGCGGACGAGATGATGCAGATAGGCGCGCGACCAGGTTGTGCACACCGGACAGCGGCAATCGCTGTCGAGCGGCGCCTGGTCTTCGGCGAATTTCGCGTTGCGGATGTTGATCGGCCCGTCGCGGGTAAAGGCCTGACCGTTCCGTCCCGACCGTGTCGGCAGCACGCAATCGAACATATCGACCCCGCGCGCCACCGCGCCGACGAGGTCATCGGGTTTCCCCACACCCATCAGATAGCGCGGCTTGTCGGCAGGCAATTGCCCGGGCGCATAATCGAGCACCGCGAACATCGCCGCCTGCCCCTCGCCCACCGCAAGCCCGCCGATCGCATAGCCGTCGAAGCCGATATCGGTCAGCGCCGCCGCCGAGCGCGCGCGGAGGTTCTGGTCGAGCGAGCCCTGCTGGATACCGAACAGCGCCGAGCGTACCGCATGCTCCTCACCCGCGTCGAAGCCGGCACGGCTGCGTACCGCCCAGCGCATCGACCGCTCCATGCTCGCCTCGGCACGTTTGGCATCGACGCCGTTCGGCGGGCATTCGTCGAACGCCATCACGATGTCGCTGCCGAGCAGGCGCTGGATTTCCATCGAGCGTTCGGGGGTCAACATGTGCCGCGAGCCGTCGAGATGGCTCCTGAACGCGACCCCCTCCTCGCTCTGCTTGGTCAGCGCCGAGAGGCTCATCACCTGATAACCGCCGCTGTCGGTGAGGATCGGCCGGTCCCACCCCATGAAATTATGGAGTCCACCGAGCCGCGCCATGCGCTCGGCCGTCGGGCGGAGCATCAGATGATAGGTGTTGCCGAGAATGATGTCGGCGCCCGTCGCGCGCACCTCGGCGGGACGCATGGCCTTCACCGTCGCCGCGGTGCCGACGGGCATAAAGGCCGGGGTGCGGATTTCGCCGCGCTGCATCCGGATCACGCCCGTGCGCGCAGCGCCGTCGGTCGCGGCGATCGTAAAGGCGAATCTGTCGGTCATGGCGCGCGCCTATGGCGGGACGCGCGTCAAAAGTCGAGCAATGCGGTCAGCCCCGCTCTTCTTCGCTCGATGGCTCCTCCTCGGCAGCCTTTGCCTTTTCCTTCGGCTTTTCCTTCTCGAATATCTTGATCAACTCGCGCTTCTTCGCGTCCGACAGCCCTTTTTCCGCCTGCGGGAACATCTCTTCCTCTTCCTCGTCGATATGGTGGAGGTAGCGTTCCTTCATCGATCGAAAGCGCGTCAGCCAGCCGGTCGATGAAAAATCCATCTCGTAGAGTTCGGTCAGATAATCCTCGATTTCCTTATGCTCGGCTACGCTGTGCTGCGCCTCGTCGCGCAAATCGGGATTCGCGAGCATCGTCGCGTAGAGCGACATTTCTTCCGAAGCGGCGTGCGCGGTGACCTCGACGCGGAACGCTTCGAATAGATAGCGACGATCGTCGCTGTCGCCCTGTGTCTCGTCGATCCGATCGAGAAGGTCGCGATGGCGGTCGTGGTCGGCTTTCAGTCGCGCAAAGATTTTGGTCTCGGCCATGTTGTTCTCCGTTCGGTAGAAGAACGGCGCAGGCCGGGGTCGGTTCCGGCCTTCAGGCCGCCTTCCAGTCGCTCGTCGTCGTGAACGACGGGAGCGCGAGTGCGCTGTTCGTCTGCTGCGCGGCGGCGGCGATCAGATAGGGTGAAACGCGGTGGCGCGTGCACAGCCCGCCATTGCCGTCGCTGACCATCGTCTGTTCGAATTCGACGCCTTGCTGATGCCTCTTCGAACGGCGAACGGTCGCGGTGACAAGCTGCCCTTCGCCAAAATCGATGACGAAACGCGTGCCCACAGGCACGTCCAATATCCCCTCGATAAAGGCGCCGGTCGTCGACAGGTTGCGGATCACGACATTGTAACGGTGATTGTCGTGAACCGCACCGACCTTGCGGAAGAGCGAAAAACGGTCGTTGCGCTGCCGCGCGGGGCCCGCAGGCTTGATCGTCCACGACCCGGCCTCGGCATGCTCGATCAGTTCGTCCTGCGGCACCGGCTTGCTGTATACATAACCCTGCACATGGCTGACGTTGAGCTTGCGGATCAGTTCGAGCTGGTCGAGCGATTCGATCCCCTCGGCGGTCGTTTCCATTTCCAGCGCTTCCGCCAGTGCGACGATCGCAGCGATGATCGCGCCGTTGCGCGAGCCCGGCTCGGTCGCGCCGCGGACAAAGCTCTGGTCGATCTTGATCTTGTCGAACGGCGCCGATTGCAGATAGCCGAGCGACGAATAGCCGGTGCCGAAATCGTCGAGCGCAAGGCGAACCCCCAGCCCCTTCAACGCCGTGAACATGCGGCTCGTTTCGGCGGAGTCGCCAAGAAACACGCTTTCGGTGATTTCGAGTTCAAGCCGGTCAGGAGCAAGGCCGGTCGCCGCGAGCGCGTTGGCGACGATTTTCGGCAGGTCCGGGTTCGCGAACTGGATCGGCGAGACATTGACCGCAACGCGCATGTCGCCCGGCCAGCGCGACGCATCTTCACATGCCTGACGCAACACCCATTCGCCAAGCTGCCATATCAGATTGGCTTCCTCGGCGATCGGAATGAACACCGCAGGCGAGATCAGGCCGCGGTCGGGATGCGTCCAGCGGACAAGTGCCTCGACCCCCGTCACCATGTTCGACCTGGAGTGGACCACGGGCTGATATCCCAGTTCCATCTCGCCGCGCGCCAGCGCGTCGCGCAGATCATCCTCCAGCGCACGGCGCTGTTCGGCCGCCTGGTGCAGGTCGCTCGAATAAAATGCGAAGCGGCCGCGACCGTTGCCCTTTGCCGCATAGAGGGCAAGGTCGGCATTGCGAACGAGATCACCACTGCCAAGGCCGTCGAAGGGCGCGATCGCGACGCCGACCGATGCACCGATGATGCATCGGCTGCCCTCGACCGAATAGGGCTGCGACAGGCTGGCGATGATATCGGCTGCCATGTCGCCCAGCTTTCCACGATCCTCGATATCGGGAAGGATGATCTGGAATTCGTCACCGCCGAGGCGGCTGACCATTTCCTTGTCGCCGACGATCTTGAGCAGGCGTTCGGCGACCTGTTTCAGCAGCGCGTCGCCCGCCGGATGGCCAAGCGTGTCGTTGACCTGCTTGAAGCGGTCGAGGTCGAGCAACATGATCGCGCACGACCGCTGCTGCTGCGCAAAGGCCGCGAGCGTCGTGTCGAGCTTTTTCGAAATGTTGAACCGGTTGGCAAGCCCGGTCAGCGAGTCATAAAGCGCCAGTCGCGACGCATCTTCGGCCGACCGGCGCTGCGCAGTGATGTCCGACCCGCTGCCGCGATAGCCGGTGAAAGCTCCGCTACCGTCGAACTGCGGCCGGCCCGATATCGCCCACCAGCGATCGTCGCCCTCAAACGCACTGCGCAGCGGCAGCTCTTCGAATTTCGATTGTTTGGTGAGCAGAAAGGGCAAGGTGCGCTGGCGTTCGCCATGGCTGTCGACGGGCAGGAACAGGTCGGTAAAGGCGGTGCCGAGAAGTGCACCGGTCGTGCGTCCCATCAGCCGTGCGACCGAACCGGTAATATAGGTCAGCCGCCCCCTGGCGTCGGTCGACCAGAACCAGCCCTGGCCGCTTTCCTCATAATTCTGGAGCAGGAGCAGGGCTTCACGGGTGTGCAGGTTCATCGCGGCGTCGCCGCGCGGTTTGCCGATGCGCGAACCGATCATGCCGAAAAAGCCGCGCTGGCTTTCTTCGGCGTCATCACTCCCCCGGTCGCC
>NZ_DASWTD010000613.1:0-2054 GCF_036402335.1 Sphingopyxis sp.
CGAGGCGGTCGGAGCGCCACAGGCCGATCTGACGCTGCACCGTAGCTTTTTCCTTCCAGAACACGGCCTTGCCAGCACCTGACGCCATGACGGCGTCGACGCTGCTGCCCTGTTCGACATCACCGCGAAGCTGGGCGAGGAGCAGCGCGCGCTTGAGGACGGCGCGGATCAGCGGGATGCCCTCGATCCCGACTGCGGCGAGGCGCGCGAGCTCGCCACCCACCTGGCCTGGATTGCCGCCCATGACGGCATCGACCAGACGCCCCATATCGCCCTCATCGGCATCGGCACCAAGCGCATCGATCACGGCATGGTCGAGCTCGGCGGGCCGGTCGGGCGCGGCGTCGAGATAGAGCGCGAACTTTTCGATCTCGCGCTGCAGGATTGCGCGGTCGCCCGCTGCGGCGGCTGCGAGGCGCCTTGCGACATCGTTCGATGCGATCCTCAGGCCCGCTTCGCGGGCAAGCGCGCCTGCAAGCCGGTCTGCATCCTGCCCCTCGGGCGCGTAGCTCGCAAAGACAAGGATGGACGGCTGTTCGAGCGCATATTTGAGGACGGCGCCCGTTGCGCGCAGGGTGCCCGCGATCGCGACCACCGGGTTCCCGGTCTGCGGCGCCTCGACAAGCGCCTGAATTGCCGCCAGCGCGTCGTCCGGGTTCGCGAGCGTGAGGCGGATATGGCGCGCGCCGCCGAACAGCGAAATCGATGCGGCTTCGTCCGCCAGTCGCGCAGGGTCCCCCTTGAGCACCGCCGAATCGAGTTCGATCCGCTCCGCATCGGGGCCCATTGCGCGCTCGAGCCGGTCCGCCAGTGCGCGCGATCCCGCCTCGTCGGGGCCGTGGAGCAGGTAGAGCCGGACATCCGCGCCCGGCGCATCGAGCGCGCGCTCGATCTGGCCCTTATTGGCCTTCACGGTTTGCCCGCGGGCGGCGCGTCCTTCGTGCGCTGCGCGTAGAGCGCCAGACGCGTGACAATCTGGTCCGCGATCACCTGCGACAGATTCTCGAGCGCGGTGTTCTCCGCCGCGATCGTCGCATATTCGGAGGAGACGATGTCGATGCCCGCGTCGGACCCCGCGGTGGCGTCGAGTACAACAGTGCCCTTGTCCGCCTCGACCAGACGATAGCGCGCGCGAAGGCTCCGCCGTTCTCGCGTCACCGAATCGTCGCGGCGAACGCCGAAGCCCGTGATCTGGTCGTCGAGTTCCACCTCGAGCCGATAGACTGCGCCGCTTTGCGAGACCGTGCCCAGTCGGTCAGCAATGGCGTTGCGTACCAGCCAGCCGGCCTTGCCTGGAATCGGCGCAATCTCGACCTGGCCCAATGATTGCGCCACCGCGCCCTTCGATCCGCCGCTGTACAGCGGGCGCAGGCCGCAGCCGCTGAGCGCGAGCGAAGCAAGGATCAGGGCTGCGGCGGTGCGCTTCATGCCACCAGATTGACCAGCCGGTCGGGAACCACAATCACTTTCTTTGGGGGGGCCCCGTCAAGCTGGCGAACGATATTGGGTGCTGCGAGTGCCATCTTCTCCAGCTCTTCGCGCGCGGTGCCCTTGGCGACGGTCAGCGTGTCGCGCAGCTTGCCGTTGATCTGGACCGCGATCGTCACCTCGTCGTCGACGAGCAGCGCCGGATCAACTTCCGGCCATGCCGCGTCGGCAACAAGACCGTCCTCGCTCAGCTTCGCCCAGCCTTCCTCGGCCAGATGCGGCACCATCGGCGCCACGAGCCGGACAATCGTTCGGATCGCGGCCGCCCGCGACGCGGAGGGTTTCGCCTTCTCGATCGCGTTGACCAGCTCGTAGAGCTTGGCGACCGCCTTGTTGAAACTCAGATCCTCAATATCCTCGGCGACGCCCGCGATGGTCTTGTGGAGTTTGCGGTCGATCTCCTTGTCTTCACCCTCGGCGGGCTCGAGGCCATCGATCAGGCGCCACAGCCGGTTGACGAAGCGCCACGCGCCTTCGATGCCCGCCTCGGACCAGGGCAGGTCTCGCTCGGGGGGGCTGTCCGAAAGCATGAACCACCGTACTGCGTCGGCGCCGTACTGGTCGAC
>NZ_DASWTD010000614.1:0-3585 GCF_036402335.1 Sphingopyxis sp.
TCTATATGCTCGGCACGATGCACGCCCTCCCGCGCGGTACCGACTGGGACGCCGGCGAAGTTGCCGCCGCGATCGATGCTGCTGACGAACTCGTGATGGAGCTGTCGCCCGCCGAACTCGCCGCAGCGGGCAACGTGTTCCAGAAGCTTGCGCCGCGCACGGCACCGCTCGCCATCGAAAAACGGCTCTCGGGGGAGGCGCTGGCACGCTATCGTGCGGTTGAGGCTGGCGGAAGCGCGTTCGGCGGCGAGAGGTTCGACGACTGGGCGGTGATGGTGCTGATGGGACAGCGCATCGCGCAACAGGCCGAGCTGTCGCCAGCCGACGGCGTCGAAACCGGCCTGACCGCACAGTTCAGGGCGGCCGGCAAACCCGTCGAGGGGCTGGAGACGGCACAGGCGCAGCTGATGCTGTTCGAAACGCTCGACGCCGCAACGCAGCGAACCCTGCTGACGCGCGCCGCCGAGCGATCGGGTGATGCGGTGAAGGAGGTTCGCGCGCTGACCGCCGCGTGGAGCCGCGGCGACGTTGCCGCGCTCGACAAGGTGATCAACGAGGATGTCGATGTCGTTCCCGCAGCGCGAAAGGCGATCATTACCGACCGTAACCGGCGCTGGAGCATCTGGGCAGAGGCGCGAATGGAGCAGCCGGGTACGGTGCTGATGGCGGTCGGCGCGGGGCATCTGGTCGGCAGTGACGGCGTGCCGGCGATGCTGGAAGCCAGGGGGCTCAAGGTCGTACGCATACAATAGGGACGCCGGCGCTTGCATTTCGGCCGCTTCCCCGCTAAGCGCCGCCGCTTCCGTCCATGGTCATCCCTGGAGGCGTGGCGGACTGTGAAATCTGTTTCGGAGAAAAATGATGAGCGACCAGCTGGTGCTGTCGGCCGAGACGCGTGATCGCGGAGGCAAGGGAGCCTCGCGTGAACTGCGTCGTAATGGCCGCGTCCCCGCCGTTGTCTATGGCGGCAAAGAAGAACCCCTGATGATCCACGTCGAGGAAAAGCTGCTGATGAAGCAGCTGATGACGGGTCACTTCATGAACTCGATCGTGATGATCGAAGTCGGTGGCAAGCAGGTGCGGACCCTACCGAAGGATGTCGCTTTCCACCCGGTCAAGGATCGCCCGATCCACGCCGACTTCCTGCGCATCAGCAAGGATGCCAAGGTCAATGTCGCGGTCCCGGTGGTTTTCATGAACGAAGAAGCGTCGCCGGGCCTGAAGCGCGGCGGCGTGCTGAACATCGTTCGCCATGAGCTGGAACTGATCTGCGACGCGGACAAGTTGCCCGACGACATCCAGATCGATGTCACCGGCTATGACGTCGGCGATTCGATCCACATCAGCAACGTCACCCTTCCCAAGGGCGTCGAGAGCGCGATCACCGATCGCGACTTCACCATCGCAACCATCGTTGCCCCGTCGGCGCTCAAGTCGAGCGAAGGCGATACGACGGTCGATGGCGGCGACGCTGCCGAAGGCGGCGAAGAAGCCTGATTTATCCGGGCGGCCCCTCCCCTTTGCGGGAGGGGCCTTCCACGAAAGGCGGATGGCATGCAGCTCTGGGTCGGCCTCGGCAATCCCGGGCCCCAATATGCGATGCACCGCCACAATGTCGGCTTCATGGCCGCCGATGTCATCGCCGACCTCCACGGTTTTCCTGCACCTGCAAAAAAATTCCAAGGCTGGATCCAGGACGGTCGCATCGGATCAGAGCGCATCCTGCTGCTCAAACCCGGTACCTTTATGAACGAAAGCGGCCGCAGCGTGCGCGCCGCGCTCGATTTCTACAAACTGGCGCCGCAGGACGTGACCGCCTTCTACGACGAGCTCGACCTCGCGCCGATGAAGGTCAAGGTCAAGCAAGGCGGCGGCGCTGCTGGCCACAACGGCATTCGTAGCATGATCCAGCACATCGGCGAGGATTTCCGCCGCGTACGCATCGGCATCGGCCATCCGGGACACAAGGACCGCGTAACCGGCCATGTCCTCGGCAACTACCACAAAAGCGAGATGGAACCGCTGGTCGACCTGCTCGGCGCGATCGCCGCCGAAGCGAAATGGCTCGCCGACGGCGACGATGTCCGGTTCCAGAGCGACCTCGCGCTGCGTATGCAGGGATGATCGCCACCCGCGCCGCAACAGCCGCCGATCGCGATGCAGTCATCGCGATCTGGGATGCCTGCGGCCTCACCCGACCGTGGAATGATCCGCAAGCAGATTTCCAGCGCGCGCTGGATCACGAAGCGTCGACGGTCATTGTAGCGGAACAGAACACCCACATCGTCGCCACCGCGATGGCAGGTTTCGACGGACACCGCGGATGGATCTATTATCTGGGTGTCGCTCCGGAGCACCGGGGTCAGGGTATCGCGCGCCAGTTGCTCGACGCAGCGTGTGAATGGCTCAGGATTCGCGGCTGCCCGAAGGTCGAACTGATGCTTCGCGATGGTAATCCGGCGGCGGGCTTTTACGAACATCTTGGATGGGAGCAGCAGGACGTCCGCGTTTTCGCCCGGTGGCTGGCCTGATCCGGTCGCATCGCATATATTGGTGGATGCCGCGAACTGAGGCATGATGCCGCCCGAAAGGAGCATCAGCCATGTCCGAGCCTTCGCGCCCCAGCCGCCGCGAACTGATCGCCGGTGCAGCCGCCCTCACCGCCGCCACCCCCGCCCTTCTCCACGCGGCGACGCCCGCGGTTGCATCGTCGCTCGAGGGCCGAACGGTCCTCATCACCGGCGCCTCGAGCGGCTTCGGCCGCATTGGCGCGCTCCACTATGCAAAGCTGGGTGCAAAGGTCATCGCATCGATGCGCAATATTCCGCGCCCCGAGGCCGAAAGCCTTGCCGCCGAAGCCACCAAGGACAAGCTCGACCTCCACATCGTCGAAATCGACGTGACCGACGATGCCTCGGTCATGGCGGGTACCGCGCGAGCGCTCGAAATCGCGGGCGGGCGCATCGACACGCTGGTCAACAATGCCGGAATCGGAATCACCGGCCCGGTCGAAGTCCAGGACATGGAAGCGACGCGGCTGATCTTCGAGACCAATGTGATCGGCATCCAGCGGATGCTGCTCGCGCTGCTGCCTCAGATGCGCGCGGCGAAACGCGGTCAGATTTTCAATATCTCGTCGCAGCTCGGCCGCGTGATCGTCCCCGGGGGTGGCCATTATTCGGCGACCAAGTTCGCGGTCGAGGCCTTGTCCGAACAGCTCGCCTATGAGCTCGTGCCGCACGGGATCGAGGTAACGGTCATCCAGCCCGGCGGCTATCCGACCCGCGTGTGGCAGAACCGCAATATCTATACCGGCGCGCTGAAGGACCGCAGCGATGCGGCGCTGCTCGCGGCATACCAGCCATTCACCAAGGGCATGGGCACCGAGGACGGCAGCGGCCGCAGCGCCGACCCCGCCGACGTGCCGCGCGCGATTGCCGAGATCATGGCAATGCCCGCGGGGTCGCGTCCGCTGCGCCGCGCGGTCCACCCGGGACCCAAACCGCAGGAAGCGATCAACAAGGTTGCGGCCGAGGTGCAGGTCGCCTGGCTCGGCGGATCTCCGCTCGGCCCGCTGATCAAGGC
>NZ_DASWTD010000615.1:0-3154 GCF_036402335.1 Sphingopyxis sp.
GCAACTCTGCGCTGTCCGGCGAGATTTCGCCGCTTTCTGTCTCGGGAAGAGCTACCACCGCGCAGGAAGGAAAAGCGATGCCGATCGGGATCGCGGCAGAGGCGATCGTCGCGATCGTGACCTTTCCCGCGCCGGCTCGAAAGGCAGCCTCGGCGGTCAGCAACATGCCGCCCGGCACCCGTCGACACCCGCCGATGACAAGCACCCTGCCGCGGCCGTTCTTGTCGACATTGTCATGATGATCGGGAAGCGGATTGGCCTTCAGCCATGCCGTGTCCAGCCGCGCTTCCTCACCCACGCGCGGCCACCATCGCATCGGGCTCGCGCGTCACCGCGACCTCGCCTTTCATCGGGGCGGTGACATTGTAGCGCGCCAGCACCAGATTGCCGTCGCGGCCAATGCCGGGATCGAACCGATATTCGGTAATCGCGCAATTGGCGACGTCGCCTTCCCTGTCGATCGCCAGGATGTCCTTCTCCCCGAGATTTTCGATGATCGTGCGCAGGCAGAGCACCACGACCTGATGCGCGACGATCATCACGCGCCGCCCGCCGTAGTGAAGCGACACCGTGTCGAGCAGCGACCGGAGCCGCAGGATCACGTCGCACCAGCTCTCGCCGCCCGGCGGGCGATGATAGAATTTGCCCAGCAATGTCCGGAATGCCGCCTGCTCGGGATGAGAGGCCTCGATGCCGACATGCGTCAGCCCGTCGAGGATGCCGAATTCCTTTTCGCGCAATCGCTCGTCGATGCAGATTTTCTCGTCGGCCGCGCA
Organism: Sphingopyxis sp.; assembly: GCF_036402335.1. GTDB lineage: Bacteria > Pseudomonadota > Alphaproteobacteria > Sphingomonadales > Sphingomonadaceae > Sphingopyxis. The sequence goes on from NZ_DASWTD010000615.1 coordinate 777, forward strand.
GCCGCCAGCGGCGCGGAAGATTTCGGCGGTCTGGACCGCGCGTACATAGGGCGAGGCAAGCATGATTTCGGGCCGTCCGTCTTCTTCGCCGTCCGCGAACCATTCGCCGAGCGCTTGCGACTGCTCCTCGCCGAGCCGGGACAAGGGCACATCGACATCGCGGTGATCGAGCGCAATGCGCAAGTCGCCGGCAGCATCGGCGGCATCGCGCGCGACATTACCCGCGCTCTGTCCGTGACGGACGACCCAAAGCGTTGATGGCCAGCGCGGTGTCATGTCGTTCCAACGCCGCGCCGCCAAACTCGTTGCGCCGACGCGAATTCGCCCGGACCTGTTCAGTCGACGGAACCCAGCGGATAGCCTAACCGTAATTGCCCGGTGGAGACGATGGACCCTCAACTTCTCTGGCCAATCGCTGGCGCGATAGCGGCAGGCGCCATCATCGGCGCCGAACGCGAATATCGTGCCAGTCCCGCAGGCCTCCGTACGCATATCCTTGTCGCCCTCTCCTGCTGCCTGCTCATGCTCTCGGCCGTGCATCAGATGGCCTGGCTCAACGACGCGCCGGTCGAGGTCATCCGCATCGACCCCGTCCGCATGGCCCACGGCATATTGACCGGGATCGGCTTCCTTTGCGGCGGCGTCATCTTTCGCGAAGGCTTCAACGTCCGCGGTCTGACGACGGCCGCATCGCTCTGGACGACGGCAACGCTCGGCATGCTTTTCGGGATCGGTTTCTACGAACTCGCCATCTTCGGCGGCGTCGCAACGCTCGCGGTTCTCGCCGCGGTTGCCATCACCGAGCGCTATGCGCCGCAGCGCCGCGTCGCGCACGTCAACGCGAGCTACAGCCGCAGCGCGGACATGACCCTGTCGCGGTTTGCAGACGCGCTTGCCGCGACGGGGCTCAAATTCATCACGATCGACCAGAAACTGGACGGCGAAACGCAGACCTTCAGCGCCATTGCGAACGGCTATAGCGAGATCCGCGCCGAAGCGCTTGCCGCAAGCTGGTCGAACGACCCCGCCATAACCTCCTTTCATATCCGGCCGCAGCAGGCCTGAGATGCGGCGCCCCGGATTCTCAATGCCGATCGGGGTTCCGGCTGCAGGCCGCGGCGAGGACAAGCCACGGGCCGGATGGCGCATCGCCCTTTGCCTTCTGGCTCCCTCGCTCTTCCTTATATCCGGTTGCGATAAATTTCCGGCGGACATGGACGGCAGCCTCGCGACAATCGCGCAACGCAAGACATTTACCGTCGGTACGGCGGCTCCGCTCCCCTCAAGCGCCGAGCAGCTGGTTGCACGCCTCGAGAAAGCGACGGGCAGCAAGGCCCGGATCGTGACCGGCCCGCTCGAACCGCTGATCGCCGATCTGGAAGCCGGCAAACTCGATCTGATCGTCGCGCCCTTTCGGAAGGATAGTCCGCTTGTAGCGGACGTCTCGCTGTCCCCGCCGATCGCGCGCGCCGGCGAAGAGATCGAATGGCACGCCGCGATGAAGAATGGCGAGAACCGCTGGATCATGCTCGTCGAGACAGAGGCGCGCGGTGTCGCACCGCCGGGTGGTGCCGAATGACCTCGCCCGACGGAACCCATGTCGACGCTCTGCCGCCGGGTTTGCGCGAGACGCTTCGCCGTGCGGAGCGCCTTGAATGGTGGAACATAGTCTGGACGATCTCGATCATCGCGGTGATGGGGCTCGTCCTCGGCCAGAGTCAGACCATGAAGACCGCATGGATCGAGGACACCCTCGGCCTCGTGCCGCCAATCGCCTTTCTCGTCGCCGCCCGCATGGAACGAAAGGGCACGAGGTCTCATAAATTCCCGTTCGGGTTCGAACGGGTCAACGGCCTCGGCTTCTTCCTCGCCGCGGTCGCGCTCGCCGGGACCGGCGCGCTCCTCCTCTGGGACGCCGCGATGACGCTCGTGAAAGCCGAGCATGTCACGGTCGGCTCGGTGCGTCTGTTCGGCCACGACATCTGGCTCGGCTGGCTCATGATCGCGGCGCAGATCTATGCCATGATCCCGCCGATGATCATCGGTCGCAAGGAGTTGCCGCTCGCCGAAGATCTTGCCGACAAGCTTCTTCATACCGACGCGTTGATGAACAAGGCGAACTGGATGACCGGGGCTGCGGGTGTCGCAGGCATTATCGGACTGGGTCTCGGATGGTGGTGGGCGGACTCGGTCGCGGCCGCTATCATATCGCTCGACATACTTCACGACGGCCTGACTGCGCTCCGCTCCTCGACCGCCGAGCTGGTCGATGGCGCGCCGCGCGCGCTCGCGAGCGCCAAACTGTCCGACGACGCCGAAGCGGTCCGGTCCCTGCTCGAAAAGCGCTATCCCGACGCGCGCATCCGCCTTCGCGAGAC
>NZ_DASWTD010000616.1:0-11141 GCF_036402335.1 Sphingopyxis sp.
ACCCGCGACGTATCAGGGGCTGATCGATTGCTACGATGCCGCGCTCAACGCGAATCCGCGCGTCCGCCTGATCCTGCTCACCCACCTCAGCCACCGGACGGGCCTGGTCGTTCCGGTTCGTGAAATCGTGGCGATGGCGCGCGCGCGCGGGGTCGATGCGATCGTCGACGCCGCGCACAGCTGGGGACAGCTCGACTTCTCGCTGCCCGATCTCGATGCCGATTTCGTCGGGTTGAACCTGCACAAATGGATCGGCGCCCCGTTGGGGGTCGGCGCGCTCTATATCCGCAGGACGAAGGTCGACCTGATCGACCCCGATATCGCCAACGAACCGCCGTTCGCCGCGATGGCCCAGACGCGCGTGCATACGGGCACGGTCGATTTCGCGGCGCAGCTTACCGTCCCCGCCGCGCTCGATTTCCAGGACGGGATCGGCGATGCGGCGCGCGCGGCGCGCCTGCGCTATCTGCGCGATCGCTGGGCGGAACCCCTGCGCGGCACGGCCGGGATCGAGATATTGACGCCGGCCGATCCACGCCTGCATGGCGGTATCACGTCCTTTCGCCTTGTCGGCCGCACCAGCGAGGCGGACAATATGGCTGTCGCGAGGCGCCTGCTCGACGATCACCGGATCTTCTCCGTTCACCGCACCGGCCCGGCGCGCGGGGCGTGCGTCCGGATCACGCCGGCTCTGTTCAACGGGCCCGGCGATGTGGACGGGCTCGCCAGAGCACTAAGGGGCCTGATTTCATCCCGAACCTGAGCGGGGCCTGTTTCGCCCCTAGGGCTCGAGCATCCCGAACCAGGCGACCAGCGCCAGGATCGCCGCGCCGGCGGCCGCCTCGGCGGCGAGGCTCCGACGTATTGCGGCGGTCGCGAGCGCAGGATCGTCGTCGACCAGCGCTGCGTCGAGCGCTGGCGTCAACCGCCAGCGGTTCGCCGCGGCGAGGACCAGCATCGATCCGAACAGCAGGAGCTTGATCAAAAGCAGTTGGCCATAGGGGGATGCGGCCGCTCGGCCGATGTTCGCGAATCCGAGGATCACCTGAACGTTGATGAGGCCGGTCGCGGTTATGACGAGCACGCATATCGTCCCGATCCGGGCGAAGCGGTCGAGACTCCGTACCGCCAGCGCGGTCTGTTCGGGCAATATGGCACCGTGTTCCGGCCGCAGCAGGAGCAGGAAGGCGGCAATCGCGCCGAGCCATATCGCGGCGGCGATCATATGCAGCGCATCGGCGACGCGATGCACCGTTCCCGCAAGCCCGTCGCTGGCCCCGGCGTGGCCGGCCCATGCCAGCGTCGTGAGCGCGACTGCGCCGGCGGCTACCAGAATCGCGGCCGCGATCGTCGGCCGCCGGGTGAAATTCCAGGCAGCGATCGCCGCAACCAGCAGCGCGAGGGTGCGAACCAGCCACGCGGCGCCGATGGCGGTATCACCCACCATAGCGCGGAGCATCGCCGGCTTGACCGAAAATGCTCCGACGCCGTGCATATTCGCGGTCAGGACGATGATGCCGACGGTCGAGGCCAGCAATCCGAGCGCACAGAACCAGCGCAGCAGGTGCGCAAAGCCCGGGACGAAAGAGGTGTCCCGGCGCTCGTCGCGGCCGAGGGAGTAGAGCGGAAAGGCGGCGAGCCCCGTGAGCAGCATGAGGTCGGCATAGAGCGCGAGCCGGATGCCGATGACGGGGAGGTCGGTCATGGTCCTACTTGACCGTGAAGCCGAATTCGCTGCCCATGCGATGGCTGTCAGCGCCCGCGGCCGACCATTTGACCCTGTAAGTCCCGGGGACCAGCGCGCGCTTCAACTGCAGCGTCATCGACTTGCCGTCCTTGCCCATCGCCGAGGTGACGGGGATCTTCATCGGGGGGTGATCCTTCATTCCGGGCATGCCCGTCATCACCAGTTCGGCCTTCACGGTCGAGGCGATAAGCTTTTCGCTGAATTTCAGGCTGACCGATGTCACCTTGGATACGGCGCTGTTTGCCGCCGGGGCCGAGCCGACGAGTTTGGCGTGCGCGAGCGCCGCGCCGGGCATAAATGCCAGCGCGAGCGCGGCAACGAGGGGAAGGGAGAGCCGCTTGTTCATAAAAAACTCCAATTGAATGTCTGTTCTGGCTATTACGCAGGGCTGTGCTGCGGCCCTCGGAAAAAGAAAAACGTTCGGGCGTTGAGGGGTGACGGGTCAAAGCGCGTATATTGTTTCTGAAAGGATTGGCGGAAGCCGATGGACGACGAACTTCGAATATTGAATGCCGCCGCAACACCTGCGGCGCTCGATGCGCTGGACGACCGTGTCCTGCATCTGCTTGCCGCGCGTCAGCGCGAAGCGGCGGCGATGCGGCGCACGATCGCGCTTGCGGCTTTCATCTCGCTCGGCGGAGGCGTTGTCGCGGGAAGCCTGTTCGTTCCGTCCGCGGTCGCGGCAAGCCCGCTCACGCCGCTCGTCCCCGCGAGCCCGCTGGACCCGCGCTGATGACGCCGTCACGCCGGTTGCTGATGGTCGCCCTGATCGCCTTTCTGGCAGCGCTGGCGGGCGTGTTCATCGGCCGCGCGCTCGTCGACGCGCCGCGTGCAAACGAGACCGAGCTTCACGCCCTGCTGCACCGCGAGCTGAAACTCTCGCCTGCCCAGCGGCAGAAGATCGGCCCGATCGAGGCGCGGTTCGCCGCCCGGCGCGAAGCGCTGGAACTTGAGATGCGTGCCGCCAACATCCGGCTCGCGCAGGCAATCGAGGCCGAGCACGGCTATGGGCCGCAGGTCACGAAGGCGATCGACGAGACGCATGAGGTGATGGGCGACCTGCAGAAGGAAACGCTCCAGCATCTGTTCGCGATGCGCGGCGTGCTCGATCGCGACCAGGCGGCGATGTTCGACAAGGTCGTGGTCGAAGCGCTGACCGCCGATGCACGGTGAGTCTCGACCTTTCGCAATGTAGCGACGGCGAACTCGCCGCGCTTGCGAAAACGGGGCGGCAGGATGCCTATCGCGAATTTCTGGCGCGCTACAAGGCGCCCGTCTTTCGTCTGATCCGGAACAATGTCGCCGACGCCGACGAGGCGATGGACCTGACGCAGGAGACGTTCGTGGCGGCCTTCGCGGCGCTGGCGCGTTACGACGGCGAGCGGCCATTCCGCATCTGGATTTCACGCATTGCGCTCAACAAATGCCGCGACTGGGCGCGGCGCCGCGCCGTGCGGTCCTTCTTTGCGCGAGCGCTCCCGCTCGAAAGCGCGCATGATGTGGCGATTGATGGTCCGGCGCCTGACGTCGAGGCGGAAAACCGTGCCGAACTCGCCCGCGTTCGCGTCGCGATGGCGGCGCTGCCGCACAATCTGCGCGAGGTTCTGGTCCTGCGCGGCGTCGAGGATCTCACGCAGTCCGAGGCTGCCGAATTGCTGAAGGTCAGTGAAAAGACGGTCGAGACACGGCTTTACCGCGCCCGAACAAAACTGCGCGCACTGCTCGGCGGCGCGGAGTAGGGCAAGCACCGGCTATCCAAAAATCTGCTTCTGCGGCAAGGGGCATTCCGCGCCGCTGCGTAGGGATTTGCAGACAGGCCTCCAACAATCAGGAAGATCATGCAGATAGACAGGCGTCGTTTCGTGAGCGGAGCATTGGGTGGCGGCGCGGTGGCCGCGCTGGCGCCGTGGTTTCCGGCATGGGCGCAGCCGGTATCGCCCGGCATTGCCTCGACCCTGCCGACGGTATCAGGGAACAACATCACCCTGCGCATCGCGCGCCAGACGATGCAGATCGACGGCAAGGTCAGCCGCGCGATCGGCATCAACGGCACCGTGCCCGCGCCGCTCGTCCGGTTAAAGGAAGGGCAGACCGCCCGCCTGTCCGTGGTCAACGACCTTGACGAGGACAGCTCGATCCACTGGCACGGGCTGATCCTGCCGTTCCACATGGACGGCGTGCCCGGGGTCAGCTTCCCCGGGATCAAGCCGAAGTCGACCTTCGTCTATGAATTCCCCGTCGTCCAGTCGGGGACCTACTGGTACCACAGCCATTCGGGGCTGCAGGAGCAGCTTGGCCATTACGGACCGATCGTCATCGACCCCGCGGACGCCGATCCGGTCGGCTATGACCGCGAGCATGTGATCGTGCTGTCGGACCACAGCCGGCTCGCGCCCGAGGAAATCTTCCGCAAGCTCAAGGTCAATCCCGGCCATTTCAACATGCAGCGCCAGACGCTCGGCGGGCTGCTTGCGGGCAAGGACCAGCCGCTGAAGGACCGTGTCGAATGGGGCGCGATGCGGATGGACCCGGCCGATATCGCCGACGTCAACGGCTCGACCTACAGCTTCCTCGTCAACGGCCATGGCCCGCGCGACAACTGGACCGGGCTCTTCCGGCCTGGCGAACGCGTGCGGCTGCGCATCATCAACGCCTCGGCGATGTCGATCTTCAATATCCGCATTCCGGGACTCCGCATGACCGTCGTGCAGGCCGACGGGCTGAATATCGTGCCGGTCGAGACCGATGAGTTCCAGATCGCCGTCGCCGAAACCTATGACGTCATCGTCACCCCCGTCGAGGACCGCGCCTATACGCTGGTCGCAGAAGCGAACGACCGCTCGGGGATGGGTCGGGCAACGCTCGCGCCGCGCGCCGGAATGGTCGCCGAAGTCCCGCCGCTGCGCGAACGCCCGCTCGCGACGATGAAGGACATGGGGATGGGGGCGATGGCGAGCGGCGGTGCGTCATGCACCGCCGAACATGCCGCGATGGGGCATTGCACGCTCCCGCCTGCCGACGGCACAACAGGCGATCATGCCGCCATGGGGCATGGCTCCGGCGGCATGAACCACAGCATGCGCGATTTCGACATCGCGCCGCAGGTCAAGCGCGACCCGAGCGTCCAGTCGATTTCGCCGATGCCCGTCGACCGCATGGGCGAACCGGGGCAGGGGCTCGAGGACGTCGGGCACGAGGTGCTCACCTATCACGATCTTGTCGCGCTCGATCGCAATCCCGATGTGCGCGCGGCCTCGCGCTCGCTCGACATCCACCTCACCGGCAACATGGAACGCTTCATGTGGTCGTTCGACGGGGTGAAGATGTCCGACCATCACGAGCCGATCCCGTTCATCGAGGGCGAGCGCGTCCGGGTCAACCTGATCAACGATTCGATGATGAGCCATCCCATCCACCTGCACGGCCATTTTTTCGAACTGGTCACGGGCAAGGGCGACCGTTCGCCGCGCAAGCATACGGTGCTCGTCCAGCCGGGCGGCACCGCGAGCTTCGATTTCACCGCCGACGCGCTTGGCGACTGGGCGTTCCACTGTCACCTTCTCTATCACATGCACGCCGGGATGATGCGCGTCGTCAGCGTGCGTCCGAAGGGAGACGGCGAATGACCCGGATCGCGCTCCTTCTTGCCGGCATTGCGCCGCTTGCTTTCGCGGTTCCGGCCGCAGCGCAGTCGATGGATCATTCGGCGCACGGCGCGGCGCCCGCCACGAAATCTGCGCCCGAAACGCCGGCCTGCGCGCCCGAGCACGCCGCTATGGGCCATTGCACGCTCGACACTTCGCCGCAGGAAAGCGAAATGCCCGACGCGAAGGCCGATCACGATATGAAGGCAATGGATCATGGCGCGCCGGCGTCCGATCCCGACTGCCCGCCCGAACACGCGAGCATGGGGCATTGCACCCCCAAACAGGCGCCCCCGCACGATATGGCGGCGATGCCGGACGCGGCTGGCACCAGCGGTGCGAGCGGCACCGACCTGCCGCCCGGCGAGGCGCCCGCGCCGCCGCCGCCCGGCGACTGGTACGCCGACCGCATCTTCCCCAAGCAAGAGATGGAGCATTCGCGCCACGCGATGATGGTCGAAAACGGCGCGCAGCAGGTCGGCTTCGTCAGCCTGAACCTCGCCGAATATCAGGCGCGCAAGGGCCGCGACGGCTTCCGCTGGGAAGGCGAAGCCTGGTACGGCGGCGACATCAACCGGCTGACGCTGAAAAGCGAGGGCGAGACGGTGTTCGGCGAGGGGCTCGAAAGCGGCGAGGTACAGGCGCTCTACAGCCGCGCGATCGGACCCTATTTCAACGCGCAGGCGGGTGTCCGCCAGGACTTCGGCCACGGGCCCGACCGCAGCTATGCGACGATCGGCTTCGAGGGGCTCGCGCCCTACTGGTTCGAAGTCGAGGGTGCGCTATTCCTCTCGAACAAGGGCGACGTGCTCGCCCGGCTCGAAGGCAGCTACGACCAGCGCATCACCCAGAAGCTGATCCTGCAGCCGATGGCCGAAGCCAATTTTGCGCTGCAGGACGTGCCCGAAAGCGGCATCGGGTCGGGGCTTTCCGACGTCGAGCTTGGCCTCCGGCTCCGCTACGAGATCGTCCGCGAATTCGCGCCCTATGTCGGCGTCGAATGGGCGCGAAAGGTCGGCGACACCGCACGCTTCGCGCGCGCCGCGGGCGAGGATGCGAGCGGCGTCAGCTTGGTGATGGGGGTGAAGGCCTGGTTCTGATGCGAGCGCCTACCCGACCATATAGTCGCCGTAGCGTGATGGGTTTCATGATCGCGGGCGCGGCCACGGCTCTCGCCGCGTGCGACGCATCGCCCGGCTCTTCCGGTGCGGAGAAGCAAAAGACCGGCGCCGGTTCGAAAGCGATCCACGTCTATCGCGATCCCGAATGCGGGTGCTGCGAGGCGTGGGCGGAGATCGCGCGCAAAGCCGGTTACGAGGTGACGGTCGAAAGCCGCGCCGACATGCCCGCGATCAAGGCGCTTCATGGCGTGCCCGACGACCTTCGCTCATGCCATACGGCCGTGGCGGGCGGTTATGCCATCGAAGGCCATGTGCCGCTGAAAAGCGTCGCGCGCCTGCTTGCCGAACGGCCCGACGATATTCGCGGGATCGCGGTTCCCGGAATGCCGCGCGGTTCACCCGGCATGGAGATGCCCGACGGCAGCATCGACGCCTATGCGGTGATGGCATTCGGCGCTGCGGGTGAGGTGAGCGCGTTCGGGGCCTAGCCCGAAAAGCACCTGCGACTCGGCATGAAGGCTCCCGCGTATCGAGCCGGGCGGGGACGCGCCGCGGGCGGCCTGCTTGGCAGCGCGACAGGGATAATCGCGCACCCGCATTTTCCTGTCGGACAGAAATTTCCGCCTTCTCCGTGGTCAGGGGGCGGCGCTTCTTGCGATTCCTCCGATATTTCATTGCGGTACGCCGCCCGTCGGTGATTGTTCGTTACGGCCACCCCGCCGATGAGGCGAAAAAAAGTTCAAGGGGCATGAGGGGAGGGGGCGTTCGATGCGTATTAATCATGCTACTCTCGTTCCAAAAATGCTATCTAACTAAATGAAATAATTCAGTAATTTTCTATTGACCTGTATATACATTTGATGCTCCTTGCCGCTCATCAGGGTACCAACAGGGGGTTCGTGATGACGACCAGAAATCTTTTGCTCACCAGCGCTGCCTTTGCCGCAACGATCGCCACACCGGCTTTTGCGCAGGCGGATAACGCCGCGCAGACAAATGCCGAAGCCGGTAGCGGCGCGTCCGACATCGTCGTGACGGGATCGCGCATCCGCCGCCAGGATCTGGCCGGGGTCGGTCCGGCGACGGTCGTTTCGGCCGAGCAGATCGAGAACACCGGCCTCGTCAACATCGAGACGGTGCTACAGCGGCTCCCCGCCAACGCCGGGTTCGCGGGCAACCAGACCTCGGCCTATTGGGCGAACAACGGCTATGGCACCGCGCAGGTCAATCTTCGCGGCCTCGGCATCAAGCGCACGCTCGTGCTGCTCAACGGCCGCCGCCTCGTCGCAGGCGGCACCGGCGCCAACTCGTCGCCCGACCTCAACATGATCCCCGTCGTGGCGCTCGCGCGCACCGATGTGCTCAAGGACGGCGCCTCGGCGATCTACGGCGCCGACGCGATGGCGGGGGTGGTCAACCTCGTCACGCGCACCGACTATGAAGGGCTGGGCCTCAGCGTCCGCCAGGGGATAACCGGAAAGGGCGACGGTTCGGATTTCACCGCCGACCTGATCTGGGGCGTGCGCAACGATCGCGGCGGCTTCATGGCGGCGGTGACGTATCAGAAGACCAGCGCGGTCAACATGGCGACACGCGCGCCCTGTTCGCTGGCCGAGACGACGCCGGGGACGCTGAGCTGCGTCAACAGCGCGTCGACGATCGGGGGGCGCGCCGTGCTTCCGAATGGCCAGCAGATCAATTTCAATCAGGTGCCGGGCGGCGACGGTGACTTCTTCGAACCCTACAGCGCGGCAAAACACAATTTCAACTCGAACCCGTTCCTGAACGCCGTGAGCCCTGTCGAACGCGTCAGCGCGGCCTTTTTCGCCGACTATGATCTCACCGACAATATCGAGGCTTTCGGCGAATTCCTTTACACCTTCCGCAAGTCGAAACAGATCGCCACTCCGGGTACGTTGCGAAATCTTGCGATTGCGGCGAGCAATCCGACCAATCCGACGGGGCAGAATATCGTACTCGTCCAGCGGCGCCTCGCCGAGCCGGGGCCGCGGCACTTCTTCCAGGAAACCGATACCTGGCAGGGCAGTTTCGGCCTGCGCGGCAAGCTGTCGAACAATTGGGCGTGGGAAGTCGCGGGAGCCTTCGGTCGCAACACCGGGGTCGACGGCTCGACCAATATCGCCAACCTCGAGCGCGTCGCGAACACGCTCGATACGACCAAATGCAGCCTTGCTGCGGGGGCCTCGATCCCGTGCGCCGACTATCTCGGCTTCGGCGACCTGACCCCCGAGGTGCTCGACTACATCCTCTTCACCTCGCGCGATCGCGGCGGCAACGAGCTTGCGACGATCACGGCCGATCTCAACGGCGACCTGTTCAAGCTGCCGGCAGGGCCGGTCTCGTTCGCGGCCGGCGTCGTTTATCGCAAGGAAAAGGGCTGGCGCGATCCCGATCCGCTGACCGTGCTCGGTATTGCGAACACGAACCAGCAGGACCCGATTTCGGGTTCGAACACCGCCAAGGAAGCCTATCTCGAACTGTCGGTGCCGATCCTTGCCGACACGCCCTTTTTCGAGGCGCTGACGCTGGATGGCGCGGTGCGCTATTCGGATTACGACCTGTTCGGCAGCGACTGGAACTACAAGGCCAGCCTCGACTGGATGATCAGCGACAGCTTCCGCCTGCGCGGTACCTATGGCACCGGCTTCCGGATTCCCAACGTGCCCGAACTATACGGCGGTGTGTCCGAAGGCAATCTCACGACGACCGACCCGTGCTCGCGCTATTCGACGAGCGGCAACGCGACGCTGATTTCGAACTGTCAGGCGTCGGGGGTTCCGGCGAACTATGTCCAGCTCGGGACGACGATCCTCACGACCGTCGGCGGCAACGAGAATCTCAAGCCCGAAAGCTCGACCACCTGGACCGTCGGCACGGTCATCTCGCCCAAGGGACTGGTCCCGGGCCTGTCGCTCACGGCCGACTGGTTCGACATCAAGATCAAGGATGCGATCCGCGCGATCCCGGGTTCGACCAAGCTCTCGGTCTGCTATGCGAGTGAAAATCTCTCGCACCCCTTCTGCGACGATTTCACGCGCAGCCCGCTAACCGGCGAAGTTACCTTCCTGTCGGCCCAGCCGATCAATACGGGCCGCGAGGAAATGAACGGCCTCGACCTCGGGCTCGTTTACGCGGGCGGCATCGGTGCTGTGAACATCTCGCTCGACGTCAATCTGACCTATCTCAACAAATATGTCGTCTATCCCTTCCCGGGCGGCGCCCCGATCGATTTCGACGGTTTCATCGGCGGCGGCAATGGCGGCTATTCGAAGTGGCGCGGTTATGGCGTGCTGACCGCCGAAAAGGACGGCATCAGCGCGACCTGGTCGACCCAGTGGATCGGCAAGGCGACCGACTTCAATGCCGCGCCGGGAGAAATCGGCTATCGCACGCCGAATGTCTTCTATCACAATCTCCAGCTCGCCTACGAGATCGACGAGAAGACGCGCTTCCAGCTGGGTGTCGACAATCTCTTCGACCGCAAGGCGCCCTATATCCAGAGCTTTACCGATGCGAACACCGACACGATGACCTACGATCTGCTCGGCCGGCGATTCTACGTCGGTTTCCGCACCGCCTTCTGAGGGGCCGCGAGATGGCGATACGTTGGCCGCTGTTCGTTCGGCGAACGCATAAATGGCTGGCGCTGGTCGTGGGGGTACAGGCTTTGCTCTGGACGCTGACCGGCTTCTACATGGTGGCGGTGCATATTGACATCATCCACGGCGACGATCTGGTGCGTTCCCCGGCCGCCCAGCCCTTCGACCTCGACGGCCTCGCAGCGCCGTCGCGGGTCGTCGCGGCCGCGCCGGGGGTGTCCGAACTCCGCCTCCAGCATTTTTCGGGCCGGCCGGTATGGCGTGCCGAAACGCCCGAGGGGGCGAGGCTGTTCGACGCGCGGACGGCGACGCCGCTGCCACGGCTCACCGAGGCGCAGATCCGCGAACAGGCACGGCGCATCTATACCGGCGAGGGCAAGATCGTATCGGTGCGTCTGCTCACGATGGCGCCACAGGAAATGCAGTCGCGCAAACCGCCCTATTGGCAGGTCGAGTTCGAGGGCTGGAACCGGCCGACGCTCTATCTGTCGCCACAGACGGGCGAGTTGATTTCGCGCCGTCACGCGTTGTGGCGGGTCTTCGACATCGCGTGGATGCTGCACATCATGGATTATGACGAGCGCACCGACGTCAACAATCCGCTGCTCCGCGTCGCTACCTGGAGCGCCTTTGCGATGGCGCTGACCGGCGCGTGGCTGCTGATCTGGTCCTTCCCGCGCCGCAAGAGGAAAAAGGCATGAAACGCATCCGGCTGACGCCGCTCTTTTTCCGCCGCATCCACAAATGGGTCGGCCTGGTCCTCGGTCTCCAGTTCTTGCTCTGGGCCCTCAGCGGTTCGGTGATGGCGCTGCTCGACAAGGACAAGGTCGGCGGTCACGGCGGTGGCATGGGCCATTCGCATCCGCTGCCGCCGGGCGAATATTTCGCGGTTGCGGGCTTGCCGCGCGGCGAGCCGGTCGAGGGTCTGGTGCTGCGCGATCTCGGCGCGCGGCCGGTCTATGAAGTCCATACGGCCAAGGGCGCGCGACTGATCGACGCGACGACGGGC
>NZ_DASWTD010000617.1:0-1699 GCF_036402335.1 Sphingopyxis sp.
GCGAGCGGGTAGAAGATCAGGCTGTCGACCGCCTGCCCCGCGATGGTCGAGCCGATCGTGCGCATCCACAGATGCCGTCCTTCGGTCAGCACCTTCATCCGCGCCAGGACGTAGGAATTGACGAACTCCCCCGCCCAGAAGGCGCACATGCTGGCAAAGACGATCCGGGGCACCTGGCCGAAGATCGTCTCGTAGGCCGCCTGATTGGTCCAGTCCGGCGCGGGCGGCAGCGCGACGACCACCCGCGCCATCAGCGCCATGAACACCGTCGCCGCGAACCCGACCCATATGACGCGCCGCGCATGGGCGTAGCCGTACACCTCGGTCAGGACGTCGCCGATGATATAGCTGACCGGAAAGAACAGGATGCCCGCCCCGAACGGCCACGGCCCGATCCCCGGCAGCACCACCTGCGCCACCTTCCCCGCGCCGAGCACGTTCGACAGCAACAGGATCGCGACGAACGCCGCCATGACCAGATCGAAATAACGGAACCGCCCGTTCGCGACCGCCGTCGCCTCGATCGTTTCCAGTCCGTGTGTGTCCCCCATGCCCGCCATCATGCCGCCCATTCCCCCGCACCGCAATCCGCGCTAGGCGCATCGCCGGGCGCCCGTAGCTCAGTTGGACAGAGCAAGGAGCTTCTACCTCCTTGGTCGGGGGTTCGAATCCCTCCGGGCGCGCCATTTCAGTACAGAACTGCGAACCGCAAAAGCCGCCGTTTCCCCGCTCGAAGCGGCGACGAGGGTTTGAAGCAGGTCTGATTTCCTTCCCATGATGCGAACCTCGTCGTCGGCGACCTCGACGCGCTGGGCGAGGGCGCGCAGGTGATCCCGCCGATAGCCGCCGCCTTCAATCCGCAAGCTCCTGCGTGCCGTCTCCGAAAGGGCGTCGATCATGTCCGGCGTCACGGCCCGATCGCCCGAGCCGTCGAGCGTCATCCGTATCCGCTCGGCGTCTGCCGTGGCCTGATCGCGGATGGCTTTCAGATTGGCGATCCGATCTTTCAGTCCCACATCGTCGAGTTCGGCGACGCCTGATTCGATCGCGTCGTAGAGCCGGTTGAGGCGCTGATCGGTTTCCGTGATTCGCCGGTTCAAGTCTGCCAGATGCTCGCGTCGGCGCTCGGCCCGTTCCTGCCGGCGGTCGAGAAGGCTCGACAGGATCGTCTCCAGCCGCTTCGGTTGGAGAAGGCGCTCTTCGAGATGGCCCGCGACCAGATGGTCGAGCTTGTCCATGCGGATCGAACGGCCTTCGCAGCCCGTCTTGCCCTGCCGCGCCTTGGTCGAGCAGGTGTAATAGGTATACTGCCCGCCATTGCCCTTGCCGGTGCGCAGGGTCATCGCGCCGCCGCACTTCGCGCAGAAGCAGATGCCGGTGAGCAGCGTCGGGCCACTCGATACCCGTGCCGGCACCACCATCGGATTGCGCGATTTGAGACGGGCCTGAACGGCGTCGAACGTCTCCCGCTCGATCAGCGGGGGCACCGCCATGACCGCCACTTCACTCTCCGGCTTCTTTTCGCGGTCTTTGTGCGAGCGCGTGTTGAAGCGGTGCTCGCCGATATAAGTCGTTCGGGTCAGGATCGCGTGGATTTGCGCCAGTCCCCATTTCCCGCCGTCACGGGTGAACATGCGCCGCTCGTTGAGATAGGTTGCGATGGCCTTGACGCCTTTCGGGCCTGACGTGCCGTCGCCTT
>NZ_DASWTD010000618.1:0-4346 GCF_036402335.1 Sphingopyxis sp.
CACAACAATCATTATGAATATGACGACCGGATCTCGCCCACCGGCGCCGCGCTGTGGGTCGCGCTGGCCGAGAATTTTCTCCCTTCCACCCGATAGAGAGGTCGCCCTTATGTCGAACCGTCGTTCGTCGCTCTTCCGCAAGGCCAGCTGCCTCGCGCTCCTTTCCGCAACACTATCGGCAGCGCAGGCGCAAAATGTTCCGGCGGAAAAGGTGACGATCTATCGCGGCGAGTTCGGCGTTCCGCACGTCATGGCCGACACATCGGACGCCGTGATGTTCGGCGCGGGTTACGCGATCGCGCACGACCGGCTCGCCGCGATGGAACTGGCGCGGCACAATACGCAGGGGCGCCGCGCCGAACTGGTCGGGAAATCGGCGATCGAAAGCGACAAGATGATGCGCGGCCGCCGTCTGTCCGACGCCCAGTTGCTCGAACGCTATCGTGCGCTCGCGCCCGAACATCGGAAGATGATCCAGGCGATGGTCGACGGCATCAACAAGCGTATCGACGAAGTGAACGCCGATCCCGAAAACCAGACGCCGCTCGAATTCACCCGCTGGGGCATCCGGCCGACGCGCTGGAGCCTCGCCGAATATCTGGCGCTGATCAGCGCCGCGCCGCTGGGACGCGACACCTACGAGATCCGCAATCTCGAATTTCTGAAGGCAATGACGGCGCGCTACGGCCAGGACAAGGCGTGGCAGATCTTCAACGACGTCGTGCCGATCTCCGACCCCGATTCCCCGACGACCATCCCTGCCGGCGACGATCTCGCCCCTGCCCGGCCGATTCCGGCGCCCGTCATCGCCCCGGTGCAGTTGTCCCCGAACCGCAACCTGAGATCGGCGGCGGCACAGACGGCACCGACCGAACCGGTAAAAGGCGCCAGCCGCTGCATGGTCATCGGACCCGAAAAATCGGCAAGCGGAAAGGTGCTGATGCTGGAGGCCACCGCCGACGGGCCCGAAATCCACTTGAAGGGCGGCGGTTTCGACAATGTAGGCTTCGGCTCGACCGGCTGGGGCGTCCCGACGATGGGCCGCGGCGCGCAGCACGGTTGGCTGCTGGTATCAGGCAGCAGCGAAGCTGGCACGACCTTCGCCGAAAAGCTCAACCCGAAGAACCGGTATCAATATTGGTACAAGGGCGCGTGGAAAGCGATGGAGCACCGGACCGAGACCTTCAAGGTCAAGGACGGCACGCCCTTCACACACGAAGTCGCGTGGACGGTTCATGGCCCGGTGATCGCGTGGGATGTCGAAAACGGCACCGCCTATTCGCAGCAGATGGGCGTTCATGGCCGCGAACTTGATACATGGGTCGCCTTTGCCGAGATGGGCCGCGCGAAGAGCCTTGCCGAATTCAAGACCAAGGGTGTCGACCGGCTCGGCTGGAACCTCGGCGCCTGCTATGGCGGCGAAGACGGCACGATCGCCTATTTCGAAGCGGGTGCGCTCCCCAAGAAGGCCGCCGGTGTCGATCCGCGGCTGCCCACCCCCGGCACCGGCGAATATGAGTGGACCGGTTTCCTGACGCCGGCAGAAAAGCCGCAGATGATCAACCCGAAGCAGGGCTATTTCATGTCGTGGAACAGCAAGGCGACGGGCTGGTCGCAGGAAGGCGATAATGCCCGCATCGGCGCTACCTTCCGTACATGGATGGGCGACCGTCTCGCCAAAGCGGGCCAGTCGCTGACACTTCTCGACATGCGCGAATTCAACGGCAAGATCTTCAACGCGCTCGGCGCAGTCGATCGCAATCAGGCGGCGCCCGATTTCTTCGCGCCCTGGATCCGCGAAGCGATCGCGGCGAGCGACGATCCAGAGGTCAAACGCGCCGGCAAACTGATGCTGAGCTTCAACGGCCTCTATCAGGATCGCGACGGCGACCAGCGATACGACAATCCGGGACTGACACTCTATCGCAGCTGGCTGCAGGTCGCGCCGAAGACCCTGTTCGGCGACGATATGGGCGACTGGTGGAAGGCGATCGATGCCGATCGCTACCTGACCTATCAGTCGAGCCTGCTGCTGCGCGCCTTTCAGGGCGACAAGGCCGGACTGCCGCTCAGCGTCGACTATTTCAACGGGCGTGATCGCACCGCCGTGATGATCGACACGATCAAGGCGACGATTGCCGAGGTCAAACCGCGCTTTCCCGGCAAGGACATGGCCGAATGGAAGCAGCCGGTTTACTGGAAATATTTCGACGCGTCGCTCGAAACGCCCGACCGCCCGCAAATGGCCGAGGATTATCCCGAGCATCGCCTGTCGGCGGTACTCCGCCTCGGCCCGACGATGGCGCCGCACAATGGCGGCGAGAGCTGGGTCGGACTGATGGAGGTCGGCCGCGAACGGCGCGCGCTTTATTCGGTGATCGACGCGGGCGGGCAGAATCTGTTCATCGATAGCAAGGGCACGGGCAACCCGCACCTCGCCGACCAGACGCTGATGCACGAAACCAACGAGCTCAAGAAAACGCCGCTTACCGACGACGAGATCCGCGCCTCCGCGACGTCGACCGAAACGCTCGAATACCGGCCCCGAGGCCGGTAGCTGGGAACGGAGGCGGCGGGCGCCGGCCTCCGTTCGGCGCATCGCCCGCGAAGCATATTGGCGAGCCCGCGGACCGGTGGTCTCACTTCGCTCCGCTGCCGATGCTTCCCGATGCCTTGATCGCCGCATCGAGCCCGGGGACAAACCTGGTCCCCGTTCTCAACTCGACCTCCGATCCCGCAAGGTCCTTGCCATAGGGCTCGGCCGGCCCGCCGAGGCATTTCGAAAGGAAATGCTCGGCGATCGCGGCGAAGGAAATGTTCGTGACGTCCTTGGCATAGACGTGCCCCTCGTCGGGGTAAAAGGCATAGGTCACAGGCTTCCCGCGCGCTGTCAGCGCGTCGACGATCTCCTGCGACTGGTCGGGAAAGATGCGCGGGTCGTTCGCGCCATTGGTGACGAGCAAGGGCCTGGAGATCGCATCGACGCGCGCGATCGGCGACCGCCGCATCAGATCCGCTGCGCCCTCGCTGGTCGCCGGATCGCCCACGCGATTGACGAACTGCGGGCGCTGCCAGGTCCACCACAAGGGCATCGAGGAAATCAGCCGCGGCAGATTGCTCGGGCCGGCAAGGTCGACGCCGCACTGGAAGGTCTCGGGTGTAAAACTCAACGATACGAGCGTCGAATAGCCGCCATAAGACAGCCCCATCACCGCCACCCTGTCTTTCGCGGTTACCCCTCTGTCGGTCGCCCATTTTACGGCATCGAGCAGGTCGTCATGCATCGTCTCCGACCATTTCCGGTCGCCCTTCGCCATGAAGTCGCTGCCGAAGCCGCCCGAGCCGCGAAAATTCACCGACAGCACCGCATAGCCGCGGTCGGCGAGCCAGGCATGTTGCGGATCGAACGCGAGGTCGTCGCGAAGCCACGGACCGCCATGGACGAGGAGGACGAGCGGAACCGGCGCCGCCGGCATGCCGTCCGCACCCAGCTTCGCGCGCGGAGGAAGCGTCAGATAGCTTGGCAGTGCGAGGCCGTCGCGCGAACGGATCGTCACCGGGATCCGGCGCGCCAATGCACGTCGTTCGAGGTCCGGACGCGTCGATACCAGCTTTGCGAGGGATCGGCTTTTCCGGTTCCACCAGCTATAGCGGTCGGGCTGCCCCGGCACGGTTTCGAGGAGCAGCCAGCGCGCGTTATCGGGGGTCTGCCCGACGATCTTGAATGGCCCCGCGGCGGCCGCCTGAAGCGCCGCGAACTCGGCACGCACATCGTCCGAGCGAACCGTCCACTCGCTGACCAGCGGGTCCTCGCGCGTCGCCAGCAGCGCGCCGCTCTGTTCATCGAACAGCGGGTCCATGATGTCGGCACGTCCGGCGGCCGCGAGCAGCGTCCGCTTACCGGAAGCAAGATCTACCGAAACGAGGCTGCCCTTGTCGCCGCCGCGGCTGTCGAGCATCGCCAGCCGGCCCGCGCCATCGAGCCCCAATATTCGCGAATTGCGCAGCGAAACGAGCGGGATCGTCATGAATTCGCTCGGCCCCGCGAGATCGAGCCGGAAATAGGTCGACGAGCCGTCGGGATTGCCGCGAACGCCCATGCGGATATTGAAATCGGGATCAGCAATGACATCAATATAATTGTTTTTGTTATGAAATACCTCGGTACGCTGACCGGTCGCCAAATCAATACGATAGATATCGCGATAGCGGCGATCGCGGATATTCATGCCGACGAGAACTTCACCCGGGTGGCGCTTCGAGACCTTGACGATCTTCGTCTGCACCGCCGGGTCGTCGGTCATGTTGACGACCGTCCGTTTTTCGGGATCGGCTACCCAGAGCTG
>NZ_DASWTD010000619.1:0-3155 GCF_036402335.1 Sphingopyxis sp.
CCGCCGGCCATAGTGCCATTGCCTCAGAATTTGAGCGTCGCGCCCACAAAGTAGCGGCGGCCGGCGACGTCGAACAACGACACGTCGACATTGGCGTCGCCGACGAAGGTGGTTCCGAGGATCGGCGGCTTGCGGTTGCCGACGTTGTTGACGCCCATGAAGACGCGCAGTTCGTCCTTCACGTCCGCCGAGAGCATCGTGTCGACATACCAGACCGCCGGCACGTGGCTGACGAAAGCGGCGGTGCCCGGGAACACGTCGAGCGCGCCAATCATCCGCCCGGTCCAGCGCCAGCTGATCGGGCCGCTCGCGAAGGTCGCGTTCAGGTTCAGCTTGAAGTCCGGCAGGATAAAGCCGCCGGTGCCCGACGAGCAACCCGCACCATAATAGCCGGCGCAGTCCTGCGGATTGGTGTTGGTGAGCGTCTTCTGCGTCTTGTTGAACAGCCAGCTCGCGACCGCCTGCAGCGACAGCGACGCCGGCTCGCCGCCGATGCCCAGCGCGTCGGGCAGGCCGAGCTTGTAGTCGGCCTGCGCGTCGATGCCCGAGACCTTGAGATAGCCGACGTTCAGCGTCTGGGTGTTGACATAGTTGATCTGCCCGCTGGGTCCGCGGACGACCGACTGGCAGCTGATGTTGTTCGCGTCGAGCGTCGCGAAGCAGTCGTTCAGCACCTGCGACACGTTTGGCGTGACGATCGCGTCCTGTACGTTGACCTTGAAATAGTCGACGGTGATGTTGAGGCCGCGGATGAACGGCGGCGAGATCACGCCGCCGATCGTGTAGGTGTCGGTCTTCTCGGGGCGGAGGTTCGGATTGCCGCCGCTCTGCTGCGTCAGGCCGAGCGCCGATTGCGTGAAGCCGGCGATGTCGGCCTGCGCGATGCCCTGCGAGACGCAGAAGGCGAGACGCTCGGGGCTGCGGTTCTGGCTCTTGTCGCACGGATCGGTGCCGCCGGTGAAGCCCTGGCCAACGGTGTTGTAGAGCTCGGCGACGTTGGGCGCGCGGACGGCGCGGTTATAGGCACCGCGAATGCGGACCCAGTTGACCGGAGCATATTCGCCGCCGATCTTGTACGCCGTCACGCCGCCGACCGACGAATAATCGGAATAGCGGACCGCGCCTTCGAGCGCGAGCGTGTCGGCGAACGCCATGTCGGACAGGATCGGCACGCGGATTTCGCCGAACACTTCCTTGACGTTGAACGAACCCGAGAGAGCGCGGTTCGACGCGGCGCCATAGTCGCCGGCGCGATCGAACGGGCTGGGGTTGCCCTCATAATCGTCCGAGCGATATTCGGCACCGAAGGCGGTCGCGACCGGGCCGCCCGGGAGCTCGAAGAGCGTGCCCGAAATCGACGCGCCGACGACCTTGCGCTCGAAGATATTGTTCGAGATGCGCTCGGGCGTGAGGAACGCCGCGGCCGCCGAAGAGATGCCGCCGGTGCCGAAGATGTTGACGGGAACGCAGCCATTCACCTGCGCGCGGCACACTGCCGTGCCGCCCGGGCCGGCGACGGCATCGAGCGCGAGCGACAGGCGCGCGGAGTTGACGGTGCCGAGGGCCCGCGTGTCCTCGCGGTTGCGCATGAACTGGCCGAATGCTTCCCACTTCCATTCATGGGCGCCGATCATGAGGTTGCCGCGCAGGCCGCCGGTCGCGTTGAACGAGGTCCGTTCGTAATAGGATCGGCGGGTGCCGAGGTCCTCGGTGCGCAGGCCGGCCTGGTTCACCGCCGCGATGCCGTCGCCGTCGGGATCGAAGATGCCAGGATTCGCCGCAAAGAAGGCGGCGGTCACGGCGGGCAGCGCAGGGTTGTTGACATAGGGAACGAGCAACGTGGTCGTCAGCGGGTTCGTCGGCGACGGCGTGACCGGTGCGAACGAATCGGGCGCGAGGATCGAGTTGTTGCGTGCGTTGACGAAATACAGCTCGGCGAACGCCGTGATGTTGTCGGTGATGTCATAATGCCCGATCGCCGAGACGTTGAACCGCTCGAGCGGGCGCTGCAGCAGGTTGTAGGACGCGTAGTTGTACGAATCCTCGGGCGAGCAGTAACGGACGGGCGCGCCGCCGGGCTCGAAGCGGATGCTCGTCACCGCGGTGCAAGGCGAGCCCGCGGCGCCGACGCCCTGGATGCCGGCGAGCTGCGATGTGCTGAGCGGGATGCGCATCCCCGGGATGTTGCCCGAGCCTGAATAGACGAAGGCGGTGTGCGCCGCGTTGTCGGCCACCGGTATACGCGCCCACGAGCGGTCGGCCTGCGTGAACGGCTCCTGCTTGGTATAGGAGAAGGCGAGCGCGACGTTGCCGCGATTGTCGGGCAGATTGGCGCCGATCGTCAGGTCGTATTTCTGCGAAGCGCCGTCGCCGAGCTCGTTGATGCCATATTGCGCGGTGGCCTCGAAGCCGTGGAAATCATCCCGCAGCATGAAGTTGACGGCGCCCGCGATCGCGTCCGAGCCATAGACTGCAGAGGCGCCGCCGGTGATGATGTCGACGCGCCGGACAAGCGTATCGGGGATGCTCGCGAGGTCGACGTCGGCGGCCGAGTTGGCCGGGATGAAGCGGCGGCCGTTGACCAGCGTCAGCGTGCGCGTCGACCCGAGGCCGCGGAGGTTGGCGGTGAGGACGCCGGCACCGCCGCCGTTGTTCACCGAGCCGGTGTTGCCCTGGCCGAGCTGCGGAAACTGGTTCAAGGTGCGCTCGAGCGTGACGTTGCCCGAAAGCTTGATGGTATCCTCGCTGACGGTGGTGATCGGACTGGGTGCGGTAAGGTCGGTGCGCTGGAGGCGCGACCCGGTGACGACGATGTCGGTCGGCGCTTCGGTGGCGGTTTCGTCGACCGCGGCATCCTGCGCGGCGGCAGCGGCCGGCAGGAGGACGGTGGACAAGAGGCTGGTGGCAAGAAGAACGCGGCGGAAACGGGCCTGCGGACGATGGATTCGATCGTAAGACATATGGTCACTCCCTGTATACGGCCTTTGGCCTGTCGTTGATTGTGCTCGCCCCCGCCGGTTGACGGACGACGTCGTTCTCCTGCACGCCTCCCCGGACGCCGCTCAGCTCCCGTTTTTTGACCGGGGCGGGCGCGATAACCCGCGCTGCGTCCCGGCTGGCCGAGCGGTGAACATGATGGAGCTTTGGGCGCCCTC
>NZ_DASWTD010000620.1:0-5608 GCF_036402335.1 Sphingopyxis sp.
CGTGCAGCTCCAGCAACTCGCGCCGACACTGCAGGTCTACACCTCGAACCCGCGCAACACTTCGGTCAATATTCGCGGCCTGGGCGTGCCCTTCGGGCTCACCAGCGACGGCTTCGAACAGGGCGTCGGCATCTATGTCGACGACGTCTATAACTCGCGCGTCGCCGCCGCGACCTTCGATTTCCTCGATGTCGATCAGGTCGAGGTCCTGCGCGGACCGCAGGGCACGCTTTATGGCAAGAACACCACCGCCGGCGCGATCAACATCACGACCAACCAGCCGACCTTCGATTTCGAGGGCCGGGCAGAAGTGAGCGTCGGCAACCTCAATTATCGGCAGGCGAAGGCGGCGATCTCCGGCCCGCTAACCGACAAGATCGCGGCGCGCATCGCCATCGCGGCGACCAGCCGGCGCGGCACGCTCTACAATGTCGTAAGCGACCGCTGGATCAACGAGCAGGACAATCTGGGCCTTCGCGGCCAACTGCTTTTCCAGCCCAACGAGGATCTGAGCATCACGCTGTCCGGCGACTACAGCAAGCAGAATCCGGAAGGATACGGCACGACCTATGTCCGCGTCGGCCGGACCCAGCGCGTGCTGACCCGCCAGTATGAGGCGCTGGTCGCGGCCGTAAACCTCGCCAATCCCGGCCGGAATTATGCGGTGCCGAGCACCAATCCCTATGATCGCCTGACCGATCTCGACGCCAGCCTCAATGCCGGCAACAAGATCGGCGGCGTTTCGGCGCGCGTGAAGTGGGACGTCGGCCCCGGCACCCTGACGTCGATCACCGCGTGGCGCTTCTGGGACTGGAAGCCCGAGAATGATCGCGACTTCACCGGCCTCTCGATCGTCTCGAAGTCGCAGAACCCCTCGCAGCAGGACCAATATAGCCAGGAATTCCGTTACAACTACGAAGGCGACAAGGTCGATTTCGTCGTCGGCCTCTTCGGCTTCAAGCAGCGGATCGACACGCAGGGCACCGAGCAGCAGGGCGCCGACGCCAGCAAATGGAGCCTGACCGGCGCCAATGCGGACAATCCCGCCATCCTCAACGGCCTGACCGCCTCCAACACGCAATATCTCAAGAGCACCAGCGCCGCGCTGTTCGGCCAGCTGAGCTGGAAGGTGACCGACGCGCTGACCATCCAGCCGGGCGCGCGCATCAACTATGACAAGAAGTCGGGCTTTTACGAGCGCGTTGTGACCAATGGCCAAGGCCAGGTCATCAGCTGCACGCCCATTCCGGCGCCGGGCACGGTGGCGGGTAGCTCCGCGCAGTGCGGCGTCTACCAGCCGCAGCTCAGCGCGCCGTCGGACAGTGCCTGGAATTTCACCTACGACTTCAACGTGAACTACAAGGTCGCGCCCGACGTCCTGGCCTATGCGACCTATGCAAAGAGCTTCAAGACGCTTGGCATCAACCAGAACGGTCTGCCGCTCAACTCCGACAACACGGTCAATTATGACGCGAGCACGGTGAAGCCCGAGTCGATCGACCATTTCGAAATCGGTCTGAAGACGCAGTTCCTCGACCGCCGGGCGACGTTCAACCTGTCGGCCTTCCGCACCGATATCAAGAATTTCCAGGCGACCGTGAACGGCGGGCAGTTCGGGACGGTACGCGGCTATCTCGCCAACGCCGACAAGGTCCGGACGCAGGGCATCGAGGCCGATCTCAAACTCGTGGCGAGCGACCGCTTCACCGCCTATGCCAATGGCGCCTATACCGACGCCAAGTACAAGAAGTTCACCAACGCACCGTGCCCGCCCGAACTGTCGGGCGGTACGCTTCAGCCGGACGGCGTCGCGCCCGATTACTCGAACGCCGGCATTCCCAACACCGCCAGCCCGCGGCAGTGCGACATTTCGGGTCAGCGCCTGCCGGGCGTGTCGAAATGGGCTTTCTCATACGGTGCCGAGGCCAATGCTCCGTTCACCTTGCTGGCCAAGGACGGACAGGTCTATCTGGGCGTCGACGGCAATTATCGATCGCACTGGAATTCGAATGCGTCGCCGTCGGCCTATACGGACGTCAAGGGCTATGCGCTGACCAACTTCCGCGTCGGCTTCCGCGGCGAAGGTCTCGACGTTTTCGGGTGGGTCCGCAACGCCTTCGATGTGGACTATATCGAGCTGCTGCAAGTGGCTCCCGGCAACACCGGCCTGATCGCCGGGCAGGTCGGCGATGCCCGGACGTGGGGCGGAACGGTCAAGTTCAGCTTCTGATCCGCACTTTGCGCACAAAAGAAAAGGGCCGCCCGCAAGGGCGGCCCTTTCTCATGCAGGCTGACCGGGTCAGCGCTGCTGCGGGTTCTGGCGGCCCTGATCGGGACGCTGGTCGCTGCCGGGCTGACGGTTCTGGCCGCCCTGCTGCTGCTGCTGGCGGTCACGATCCGACTGCGGTTTCTTTTCATTCTGCTGGTTGGGGTTGTTAGCCACTTTCCATCTCCTTGCGCCGCGAAAACATATCGTTGCGGCACCCGGGAAACCCTTGAGACGGCGTTGATGTTCCGGCCCCGGGCAAGCTTTCGCCGGGCTGTGGCCGTTCCGCGATGAACGCGGCGAACATCGGCGCGGTGCCAGCGTTGTAATCGGACCACTCAATCACTGAATTCAGCTTATTCGTTTAGGTCGATCGGAAGCCGCGGCCTATCCTCGGCTGGTCAGAGCGAAAGGATGTGTGATCGACTCGACGCGTGCCTGCGCCGAAAGCCGCCCGGCGACCCTCGGGTCGTCCGCTCGTCATGCGCCGGTCATCCGGCCGCGCCAGCATTCCAGAACCATAAAAGGAGAGACTGCATGAACGACCCCACCCCCATCGACCCCGCAAAAGGCTGCCCGGTCGGCAAGGACCGGTTCCGCGGATTGCTCGGCCGGACGAACAAGGACTGGTGGCCCGACGCGCTGCCGCTCGAAATCCTGCACCAGGGCGGCGTGTCGCCCGACCCGATGGGCGAGGATTTCGATTATGCCGCGGCGTTCAAGTCGATCGACTATGCCGCGCTCAAGGCCGATATCACCGCGCTGATGACCGACAGCAAGTCGTGGTGGCCCGCCGACTATGGTCATTATGGTCCCTTTTTCATCCGCATGGCGTGGCACGCCGCGGGCACCTATCGCACCGCCGACGGACGCGGCGGCGCCAACAGCGGGCAACAGCGTTTCGCGCCGCTCAACAGCTGGCCCGACAACGGCAACCTCGACAAGGCGCGCCGTCTGCTGTGGCCGATCAAGCAAAAATACGGCAGCAAGATCAGCTGGGCCGACCTGTTCATCCTGACCGGCAACGTCGCGATCGAATCGATGGGCGGCCCGGTGTTCGGCTTCGGCGGCGGCCGCAAGGACGTCTATGAGGCCGAGCGCGATATCTATTGGGGCGCCGAGGACCTGTGGGTCAGCGAAGGCGTGCAGACACGCATCGACCCCGACAAGGAGCTCGACCTCGAAAATCCGCTCGCGGCGATCCAGATGGGGCTGATCTACGTCAATCCCGAGGGGCCGGGCGGTAACCCCGATCCGTTGCTGTCGGCGCGCGACATCAAGGTGACCTTCGAACGCATGGCGATGAGCCATGAGGAAACGGTCGCGCTGACGGCCGGCGGCCACACGTTCGGCAAGGCGCACGGCGCGGGCGACGCCAGCCTCGTCGGCGAATCGCCCGAAGGCGCCGACATCGCGCTGCAGGGCCTCGGCTGGTCGTCGAGCTTCGAGACCGGGGTGGGCGCACACGCAATCACCAGCGGCATCGAGGGCGCGTGGGTCAATACGCCTACCGAATGGTCGGAGAATTTCTTCCGCCTGCTCCTCGACTATGATTATGAGCTGGTGAAGTCGCCTGCCGGCGCACAGCAATGGCAGCCGGTGAACCAGAAGGAAGAGGACATGGCCCCCGACGCCCATAATCCGGGCAAGAAGGTGCCGACAATGATGACCACCGCCGATATGGCGCTGAAGGTCGACCCCGAATTCCGCAAGATTTCGGAGAAATTCCGCAACGACCACGAAGCGTTCAAGGATGCCTTCGCGCGCGCCTGGTTCAAGCTCTGTCACCGCGACATGGGTCCCAAGGTTCGCTATCTCGGCCCCGAAGTGCCCGCCGAAGACCTGATCTGGCAGGACCCGGTGCCCGCCGGCACCAAGCCTTCGGATGGCGATGTCGCGTCGTTCAAGAGCGCGATCCTCGGCTCGGGACTCAGCATCGGCGAACTCGTCAAGGCGGCGTGGGCGTCGGCGTCGACCTTCCGCAAGTCGGACTTCCGCGGCGGTGCCAATGGCGCGCGCGTCGCGCTGGCGCCGCAGAAGGACTGGGCGGTGAACGATCCGGCCGAACTCGCCAAGGTGCTCGGCAAGATCGACGAGCTGCGCGGCAACCTGTCGCTGGCCGACGCGATCGTTCTCGCCGGTTCGGCGGCGGTCGAGAAGGCGGCGAAGGATGCGGGCTTCAATGTTTCGGTGCCCTTCACCGGCGGCCGCGGCGATGCGACGGCGGAATGGACCGACGCCGAGAGCTTCGACGTGATGGAGCCGAAGGCCGATGCCTTCCGCAATTATCTGTCGACCAGGCATAGCGTGCGGACCGAGGAACTGATGCTCGACCGCGCATCGCTGCTCGGCCTGTCGGTGCCCGAAATGACGGTGCTCGTCGGGGGGCTTCGCGTCCTCGGCGCCAATGCGGCCGGCAAGAAGGAAGGCGTGTTCACGAACCGCGTCGGCCAGCTGACCAACGATTTCTTCGTCAACCTGCTCGACATGGATACCCTCTGGGAAGTCGTCGATGCGAGCGGCGACGAGGAGTTCATCGGTTACGACCGCGGCGGGCGCACCGAACGCTGGCGCGCGACGCGCACCGACCTGATCTTCGGTTCGAATTCGCAGTTGCGCGCCACGGCCGAAGTCTATGCGGAGAAGGGCCATGAAGAGAAGTTCGTGAAGGACTTCGTCAAGGCGTGGACCAAGGTGATGAACGCCGACCGTTTCGACCTCGCCTGATCCGGCGTCCCGGTCCCGCATCATGCCGCGGGGCCGGGGCGGCCAAAGGACCGACGGGTCGCGACCCGCCCCCGGGGACATGGGCCCGGGGGCGGGTCTTCTTTTTGGGTCTTAAAGCCACAAAGGCCCCGCATGGACGCATTCAGATTGTGTCCTTTGCGGCTTTAAGCGGCGCCGCGTCTTCGCGCAGTGCCGAGCGGACGATGTCCATGTCGGGGCCGCCGCTGACGTCTATGGCGCCGCCTTTCAGGACGCGCACGATCGTGACGCCGTTGATCGCGCGATCCATCGCGATGCCGAATTGATGTGTACGCCCCATCGAAATCGCGCGGTCCCACGCATCGGCGAAGCTCGCCGCGCCAGGCCGCTCGCGAAGGCGATAGGCGGAGCGCCGCCCCATGCCGACGGCCTTCGCCGCCTGTCCGACCGAACCCATTGCTTCGAGCGCGCGGATGAAATTGGCTTGCGCGTCGGCTGTCCATCCGTCGGCGCGATTACGCTGCCCGGAAACGGGGACAAAGGCGAGACAGGTGTCCGCGAGGAGCGGAGGGGGAGGGGTGCCGTGTTCCATTCGACAGCATGGAGCATGGCCAGATAATGTAGGAAAGGGTTTTC
>NZ_DASWTD010000621.1:0-2220 GCF_036402335.1 Sphingopyxis sp.
TGGATAGAGGCCGAACCCGTCGAGGAAACCGGGCGCACCGGCTTCTTCAAGCTGCTGCGCCACCGCGAGACCTGGGCCTATATGTCGGGCCGCTTCCTGATCGATCCGATCTGGTGGACCTTCCTGTTCTGGCTGCCCGACTTCTTCTCAAAGCGCTACGCCGTCGACCTCAAGGGCTTCGGCCCGCCGCTCATCGCGATCTATCTGATCGCCGATGTGGGCTCGATCCTGGGCGGCTGGTATTCGTCGCGGCTGCTCGGCAAGGGCTTCAGCGCCAATCGCGCGCGCAAGACTGCGATGCTCGCCTGCGCGATCGTCGTCACCCCCGTCACCTTCGCGATGTACGCGCCGACGATCTGGGTCGCGGTGCTGCTGATCGGGCTTGCATGTGCGGGGCATCAGGGCTTTTCGAGCAACCTCTTCTCGATGCCCGCCGATCTCTTCCCGCGCTGGGCACAGGGCACCGTCGTCGGCCTTGGCGGTTTCGCGGGCGCCGCGGGGGGCATGCTGATGTCCAAATATGCGGGCTATGTGCTCGAGACGATCGGCACCTACACCCCGATCTTCATCGTCTCGGGTTTTGCCTATCTGCTGGCCCTTCTGGTGGTGCATCTGATCAATCCGCGCTATGCGCCCGTAACCAAGTTGCACACGCGCACCGAGGATCTATGACACCGCTTACCCTGCATCCCGACCGGCTGTTTCCCGCTGACCCCGAAACGCGTGATATCGCGCGACGGCTCTACAACGGCGTGAAGGGCCTGCCGATCGTCAGCCCCCACGGCCATACCGATCCCGCATGGTTCGCGGCCAACGCGCCCTTCGCCAATCCGTCGGAGCTGCTGATCGTCCCCGATCACTATGTTTTCCGCATGCTCTACAGCCAGGGCGTGCCGCTCGAGGCACTCGGCATCCCCACGATTGACGGCAGCGAAACCGCACAGGACCCGCGCAAGATCTGGCATCTCTTCGCAGCGCACTATCACCTCTTCCGCGGCACGCCGTCGCGGCTCTGGCTCGACTGGGTGTTCGCCGAGGTTTTCGGATTGAAGGCGCGGCTCTCGCCCGAAACCGCCGATCTCTATTACGACACGATCGACGCCGCGCTCGCAACCGACGCCTTCCGCCCTCGCGCGCTGTTCGAGCGCTTCGGCATTGAGGTCATCGCGACCACCGAAAGCCCGCTCGATCCGCTCGACCATCACCGCGTCATCCGCGACAGCGGCTGGAGCGGCCGCGTCGTCACCGCCTATCGCCCCGATCCCGTGATGGACCCCGAGCATCCGGGCTTTCTCGACAATCTCCGCCGCTTCGGTGAGGTGACGGGCGAGGACATCTCGACCTTTGCGGGCTATCTCCGCGCGCACGAGAACCGCCGTGCGTATTTCCGCGAAGCGGGCGCGACCTCAACCGACCACGGCCACCCGTCGGCCTTCACCGCCGACCTGCCCCGCGCCGAGATCGAGGCACTCTATGCCAAGGTGCTCAGTGGCCTCGCCTCGCCCGCCGAAGCCGAGCTGTTCCGCGGGCACATGCTGACCGAGATGGCGCGAATGAGCATCGAGGACGGCATGGTGATGCAAATCCACCCCGGCGTGCATCGCAGCCACAATCCCGGCGTTATGGCGCGCTTCGGACGCGACAAGGGCGCCGACATCCCGGTCCCCACCGGCTATGTCGAGGCGCTGAAGCCGCTGCTTGACCGCTTCGGCAACGAACGCGACCTCACAATCATCCTCTTCACGCTCGACGAGACGAGCTATTCGCGCGAGCTGGCGCCGCTGGCGGGCCATTATCCCGCGCTCCGCCTCGGGCCGCCCTGGTGGTTCCATGACAGCCCCGAAGGGATGCGCCGCTTCCGCGAGCAGGCGACCGAGACGGCGGGCTTTTACAACACTGTCGGCTTTAACGACGACACACGCGCCTTCCTCTCGATCCCCGCGCGCCACGATGTCGCGCGGCGGATGGACTGCGGCTTTCTCGCCAGGCTCGTCGCCGAGCACCGGCTCGGGGAGGACGAGGCACACGAGCTGGCCCGCGCGCTCGCCTATGATCTGGTCAAGGCCGCGTACAAGCTGTGAGGGGAGGATCGCCCAAATCCTCCCCAAGCTCCGCTTGGGGAGGGGGACCATGCGAAGCATGGTGGAGGGGTGTGGCACTGAGCCTGCCCCTCCACCGGCCTTCGGCCGGTCCCCCTCCCCGAGCAAGCTCGGGGAGGAA
>NZ_DASWTD010000622.1:0-9758 GCF_036402335.1 Sphingopyxis sp.
GGCACAGGAGCCACGACATGAAAAAAGACATCCACCCCGCGTACCACATGATCACGGTCAAGATGACCGACGGTACCGAATATCAGACGCGCTCGACCTGGGGCAAAGAGGGCGACGTGATGACGCTCGAAATCGACCCCACCGCGCACCCGGCATGGACCGGCGGCACCGGACGCCTGCTCGACGCCGGCGGTCAGGTCGCGAAGTTCAACAAGCGCTTTGGTGGTCTGACCCTCAAGCGTTGATGGCGCCGGCTCCGGCGACGCCGGAGCTCAGCCCAGGACTTTTGCAAGCGCGCTTTGCCAACCGGCAAGGCGCGTTTTGCGTTTCCCGGTATCGAGCGCGGGCGTGAAGCGCGTCGCAGTACCGCGCATCGCCTTCGCCGCGCTCGCAAGGTCGGGATAAAGTCCCGCGCCGGTCGCCGCGAGCATCGCGGCGCCGAGCGCCGTACTCTCGACGAAATCGGGCCGTTCGACCGTGATATTCAGCACGTCGGCCAGATCCTGCGCCATCCAGTCATTCGCCGCCATGCCGCCATCGATCCGCACTTCGGCCCAGTCGACCCCGTCGGCGGCGAAGGCCGATTTGAGGTCGTGCGCCTGATAGGCTTGCGCTTCGAGCGCTGCGCGCGCGACATGCGCCTTGCTTGTTGCGAAGCTCAGTCCGGACAACGCCGCCAGTGCATCGGGGCGCCAGTGCGGCGCGCCGAGCCCGGTGAGGGCAGGGACCAGATAGACGCCGCCATTGTCGGCGACCGAGCGCGCCAGCCCCTCGCTCTCGCCCGCGCTTGCGAGCAGCCCGAGCCCGTCGCGCAGCCACTTGATCAGGCTGCCCGCGACGAACACCGATCCTTCGAGCGCATAGGAACGCACATCGCCTTCCTGCACCAGTACCGTCGCAAGCAGGCGGTTCTTCGATTGCGGCCGCACCGTCCCGCTCGCCGACAATATGAAAGCGCCGGTGCCGAAAGTCGCCTTGGTCTGTCCCGGCGACAGGCACGCTTGCCCGATCGTCGCCGCCTGCTGGTCGCCCGCCATGCCGCAGATTGGGATCGCGCCGCCGAACAATGCGGGGTCGGTCGTGCCGACCCGAGTGGTGCAGCCAGTGATTTCGGGGAGCAAAGGCATCGGGACGCCGAGCAGGTCGCAGAGTCCGGCATCCCAGCCGCCATCGCCGTTGATGTCCATCAGCAAGGTTCGCGACGCATTGCTCGCATCGGTGACATGCACACCGCCGGTTAGGCGGTAGACCAGCCAGGACTCGACCGTTCCGACCGCAAGCCGGTCGCCGGCTTCGCGAAGCTGCGGCCAATGTTTCAGCGCCCAGCCGATCTTGGTGCCCGAAAAATAGGGATCGAGCAGCAGCCCGCTCTTTGCCTGCGCCTGCGGCTCGTGACCCGCCTCTTTCAACGCCGCGCAATCGGCGGCCGAACGGCGATCCTGCCACACGATCGCGCGCGCGAGCGGCTCTCCGGTCGTGCGATCCCAGAACACCACCGTCTCGCGCTGGTTGGTGATCCCGATCGCTGAGATCCGGTCGGCGCCACCCGCCTGCGCGATCATCTCGCGCGTGCAGGCAAGGGTGGCGTCCCAGATTTCGGCGGCATCATGCTCGACCAGGCCGGGGCCGGGATAATGCTGCCGGATTTCGCGCTGCGCGCTGCCGAGCGGCGTGCCGTCGGCACCAAAAAGCATCGCGCGGGTCGAGGTCGTGCCCTCGTCGATGACGATGATCTTCTCTGTCAAAGCACTATCCCCCCATCCGTTCGTGCTGAGCTTGTCGAAGCACCGCTCTTTTCCCGGGCAATCAATGAAGAAAGAACGTCCCTTCGACAAGCTCGGGCGAGCGCGAATAGGTAGGCAAGCAATTATCTTGCAATTCCGCGCAACCCATGCCATATATTGTGCAGCGCAGCATGGCGGGACCACCCGCCGCAACCACCGGCAGCGTGATTTCCCGCCCATTTACAGGCGCGGGCGAGCCGGACCAGCGCTTTGTCCCCAGAGGCACCCTTTCACGCGGGTCGTTTCGAACCCGCGGCCCGTGCGCCGTCCGTTCGATCCGAACGGATGCGCCTGCGCGTCGCCCCATGTGAGTATTTTATGACGACTTTTAACGACTTTGGCCTGCACGCCGACATCAATCGCGCGCTTGCCGCCAAGGATTATACCCAGCCGACCCCGATCCAGACGCAGGCGATCCCGCCGCTGATGAAGGGCCGCGACCTGTGCGGCATCGCGCAGACCGGAACCGGCAAGACCGCCGGCTTCTCGCTGCCGTCGATCCATCACCTGCTGACCTATCCGCACCGCGCCAATCCGCGGAGCTGCCGCATGCTCGTGCTCGCGCCGACGCGTGAGCTTGCCGCGCAGATCGCGCAAAGCTGCCGCGATTACGGCCGCTTTACTAGGCTCAGCGTCACGACCGTGTTCGGCGGCGTGCCGATCAACAAGCAGATCCGTGACCTTTCGCAGGGCGTCGACATCCTCGTCGCGACCCCGGGCCGCCTGCTCGACCTCATCGACCAGCGCGCACTGCGCCTCGACGATGTCGAAATCTTCGTCCTCGACGAAGCCGACCAGATGATGGACATGGGCTTCATCCACTCGCTGCGCCGCATCGCCAAGCTGCTGCCGTCGCGCCGCCAGAACCTCTTCTTCTCGGCAACGATGCCGAAGGAAATCGCGCACCTCGCCGAACAGTTCCTCGAGGATCCGGTGACGGTTTCGGTGACGCCGGCGGCGACCACCGTCGAAAAGATCAGCCAATATTCGACCTTCGTCGAACAGAAGGAAAAGCAGGCGCTGCTCCATTCGGTCATCGCCAGCGAGGATATCGACCGCGCGCTGATCTTTACCCGCACCAAGCATGGCGCCGACCGCGTCGTGCGCCACCTCGCGGGTGCGGGCATCAAGGCGATGGCGATCCATGGCAACAAGAGCCAGTCGCAGCGCACCCATGCGCTGCAGGCGTTCCGTTCGGGCGACATCAAGCTGCTCGTCGCGACCGACATTGCCGCGCGCGGCATCGACGTGTCGGGCGTCAGCCATGTGATCAACTTCGAGATCCCGAACGTGCCCGAACAATATGTCCACCGCATCGGCCGCACCGCGCGCGCCGGCGCCGAGGGCAAGGCGATCAGCTTCATCGCGCCCGACGAGCGTCCGTACATGCGCGATATCGAGCGCGTCACCCGGTCGAAGTCCGAACCGATGCCGCTGCCCGAGAATTTCACCGAGCTGGTGCGCAACCTGCCGAAGCCGGCGCAGCCGCCGCGCGACACCGGCAGCCAGGGCCGCAACCCGCAGCGCCAGCGCGAAGACGCGCTGCGCGGCCGCGAAGGCGGAAAGCGCGATGGGGGCAAACCCCGCGGTGACCGCGGCCCGCGCCGCGACGGTGCACCCGCCGGTGAAGGCGCAGAAGGCCAGCGCAAGCGTCGCTTTCGTCCGCGCAACAAGAGCGTCGGCGCGCATAAAGGTGCGGTCAAGCGCGTCGGTTGATCCCAAACCCTCGTCATTGCGAGGAGCGTAGCGACG
The DNA here is from genome assembly GCF_036402335.1 of Sphingopyxis sp. Taxonomy (GTDB): domain Bacteria; phylum Pseudomonadota; class Alphaproteobacteria; order Sphingomonadales; family Sphingomonadaceae; genus Sphingopyxis. The sequence goes on from NZ_DASWTD010000622.1 coordinate 3,537, forward strand.
AAGCAATCTAGGGCGGAGCAAGACGCTCTGGATTGCTTCGTCGCTACGCTCGCAATGACGAAGCTTTTTGCCTCGGGGCCTCCGGGGCAAAGCCAGCGGCATTGACGCTACGTGGCGACCGTCTACCCTTCACTGGATAACAAGGCGAAGGGGTAGCGGATGACCAACGGCAAGGACGCGGCACCCATCGATATCCGCCAAAGCGAACGCAAGGTCATCCTCGCGTCCTCGCTCGGCACGGTGTTCGAATGGTATGATTTCTACCTTTACGGCCTGCTCGCGACGATCATTTCGGCGCAATTCTTCTCGGGCGTCAACGAAACCACCGGTTTCATCTTCGCGCTCGGCGCCTTCGCCGCGGGCTTTGCCGTAAGGCCTTTCGGCGCGCTCGTGTTCGGTCGCATCGGCGATCTCGTCGGGCGCAAGAATACCTTCCTCGTCACCATGGGCCTGATGGGTGCGTCGACCTTCCTCGTCGGCGTGCTCCCGAGCTATGCGTCGATCGGTGTCGCGGCGCCGATCCTCCTCGTCCTCCTCCGCCTCGTCCAGGGGCTCGCGCTCGGCGGCGAATATGGCGGAGCGGCCACCTATGTTGCCGAACATGCTCCCGAAGGGAAACGTGGCCTTTTCACCAGCTTCATCCAGACCACCGCGACGCTTGGCCTGTTCGCGGCGCTCGGCGTCGTCATTTTCATTCGCTCGGCGATGGGCGAGGCGGCGTTCGCCGACTGGGGCTGGCGCATTCCCTTCCTGATCTCCGTCATCCTGCTTGGCGTGTCGCTGTGGATCCGCCTCCAGCTCGAGGAAAGCCCGGTCTTCAAGCAGATGAAGGAAGAGGGCACGACGTCGAAAGCGCCGCTCACCGAGGCCTTCGGCCGCTGGGAAAATCTCAAATGGGTCATCGTCGCGCTGTTCGGCGCGGTCGCGGGGCAGGCGGTCGTCTGGTATTCGGGGCAATTCTACGCGCTCTTTTTTCTTGAAAAGACGCTGAAAGTCGACGGCGCGACGGCGAACATCCTGATCGCCATCGCGCTCGCGCTCGGCACCCCTTTCTTCATCTTCTTCGGCTGGCTCAGCGACAAGGTCGGGCGCAAGCCGATCATCCTCGCGGGCTGCGCGCTCGCCGCGATCACCTATTTCCCCGCGTTCCAGATGCTCACCAGCGCCGCCAATCCGGCGATGGCCAAGGCGCAGCAAAATGCCGCGGTCATCATGGCCGCCGACCCCGGGTCCTGCTCGTTCCAGTTCGATCCGATCGGCGGCAACAAGTTCGAAAGCAGTGGCTGCGACATCATCAAGTCGACACTGGCAAAGGCCGGCGCGAACTACACCGCCTTCACGCGCGAGCGGATGACGGGCGATCCGGCACGCGTGCGCATCGGCTCGCGCGTGCTCGCCGCGCCCGATCCCTGGCGCCTCGCCGAAGAGGAGCGTGCGGGTGCGATCGCCGCCTTCCGCGCTGATCTCGAACGTGCGCTGGCCGACGCGGGTTATCCGGCGAAAGCGGATCCCGCGGCGATCAACAAACCGCTCGTCGTTGCGATCCTCTTCTACCTCGTGCTGCTCGTGACGATGGTTTACGGCCCGATCGCCGCGCTGCTTGTCGAGCTGTTCCCCAGCCGCATCCGCTACACCGCGATGTCGCTGCCCTATCATATCGGTAATGGCTGGTTCGGCGGGTTCCTGCCGACGACCGCGTTCGCGATGGTCGCGGCGACCGGCAATATCTACTACGGCCTCTGGTATCCGGTGATCGTTGCCGTGATTACGCTGGTGGTCGGGCTGCTCTTCCTGCCCGAAACCTTCCGCCGCTCGATTCATCATTAGGACCGATTGACGGGGCCGGCCGGTGCGCTAGGGTCGCGGGCAGCCTTGAGGGGGGCATGATGATTGCCGACGACGACGAGTTCGATCCGCCGCCACCGCCGCGGCGTCCATTGTTCCGGCGCAAGCGGGTCCTGATCCCGCTCGGGCTGTTGCTCGCGATCCTCGCCGCCTTCCTCGCGCTGCGCACTCCCGACACCGACCGCGACGACATGATCGCCAGATATAGCGGGCCCGCCGGCGCATTCGTCGCAGGCCCGGCGGGACAGCGTATCCATTATCGCGACCAGGGTGAGCGTGGCCGCCCCGCGATCATCCTTCTCCACGGATCGAACAGCAGCCTCCAGACCTGGGAACCGCTGGTGAAGCGTCTCGGCGGCACGTGGCGCATCGTCACCCTCGACCTGCCCGGACACGGCCTGACCGGCGGCACGCCCGACAAGGATTACAGCGCGGCCGGCATGATCGCGGCGGTCGACGTCGTCGCGGCGAAACTGGGGCTCGACCATTTTGTGCTGGGCGGCAATTCGATGGGCGGCTGGGTCGCGTGGCGCTACGCGCTCGCCGAACCCGAACGCGTCGATGCGCTGCTGCTGCTCGACGCCAGCGGGATGCCGCTGCGCAAGGGCGAGAAAGCGCCGCCGTCGAACATTGGCTTTCGCGTGCTTGAATATCCGTTCGGCCGCTGGCTCGCGACGCAGATCACGCCGCGCTCGCTGGTCGAGGAATCGGTGCGCGGGTCGGTCGCGAAGCAGGCAATCGTCGATGACGCGATGATCGACCGCTATTGGGAATTACTGCGCTTTCCCGGCAATCGCGAGGCGACGGTGCTGCGCGCGCGCATGGACCGCGAGCCCGCCATGGCGGCGCGCGTGGGGGAGATCGAGGCACCGACGCTGATCCTGTTCGGCGACCGGGACCGGCTCATCAACCCCAGCGCCGCCAAGACCTTCAACGAACGCATCGCGGGATCGGAGGTCGTCATGCTCCCCGGCATCGGTCATTTGCCGATGGAAGAAGCACCCGATGCGACTGCGGCTGCGATCGCCGATTTCCTCAAGCGGCGGCTTGTGCCCGCTTCGCCGGCTGATCCAGAAATACGCTGATCCGCGATGCGATAGCGGCGGCGTGGGTGAAGGGGAACAGATGCGACCCCGGCACCGTTTCGAACAGCGCGCCGTCGATCTGCTCGGCCAGCATCTGGCCATAGCAGGCGGGCATGACGCCATCCTGTTCGCCCGCCAGCACCAGCGTCGGGAGATTCTTCAAGCCCGACAGGAAGCCGACGCTCGTCCACCCCGCCATCGCCGCGCTCTGGTACGCGATGCCGAGGGGGGTCGCGGTCTGGATCTTGAGCCCGCTCGCGAGCATGTCGTCGTCGAACAACGCCGCCCAGCCGATCCCGGGCGCCCCCATGACCGGCGTCGTCGCCATCAAAACCAGGCTTCGCACGCGCCCCGGAAACTGGATCGCGATCTGCTGCGCCAGCGCGCCGCCCCAGCTGAAGCCGGCAAGGTCGACGATTTTGTGGCCGAAGCGGTCGGCGATTTCCATCACCACCGCTGCGATCGTCGGCGCGGCGTAGGGAAGCAGCGCGTCGGGCGAACCGCCGACGCCGGGCATGTCGAGCGTCCACACCTCGCGCCCGTGCAACTGTGCGAGCAGCGGCGCAGCGGCGGCGATATCGGCGCCGATGCCGTTGAGGAACAGCAGGGGCGTGCCGCCAGCGCCTTCGCGCCAGCGCGCGACGCGCAGCGACAGGCCATAGACATGCTCGGTGCTGGTGGCCGGGCGGCCGCTGATCCTGCTCATAGGGGCCGCTTTCGCATGTTTCGATGACACGCGAAAGGCCGGCGGGGCCTAGCCGGCCTGTTTTGCGGCCGCGGCCGCCTGTTCATAGCGCAGGCAATCGAAAATCTTCGCGCCGGCCAGGAACACCGACCCGCTGCACGCGACGAGGAGCAACTTGCCGCCGAGCCCCGGATATTCGTGAAGATAGGCCGTTCCACGCGCCATCGCGCCAACGCCGAGCGCGTAAATGATGAGGCAGGCCTCGAAGCGGGTTTTGATGACGAACAGGCGTCCGATCTTTTTCAGCATCACCATAGTCCAAGCAAGCGTCATGCCAGTGGCGCAAATCGGGGATTTGCGCCGCGCGGCTTATGGTAAACTGTAAATTAACCCGACAATCAAGCGAAGGATCGCCGCGTGATCGCCCTTCAGAAATAGCGCGGGATCGGACCGACCTGCGGGGTCTGGTCGGGCAGGTCGACCACCGTTTCGTCGACATAACACCATCCCCAACCCTCGGGCGGGTCGTAACCCTCGATGATCGGATGGTCCGTCTCGTCGAAATGTGCGCGCGCATGGCGAGCAGGCGAATCATCGCAGCAGCCGACATGCCCGCAGGTGCGGCAGAGCCGAAGGTGGACCCAAATGCCGCCGGTCCGCAGGCATTCCTCGCACCCCTTGGCGCTCGGGACGACATCCTGGATTGCGGCTTGGTGCGAACAGCCTCTCATGCGTCCTCCTTGTCTCGGCGCGCGCTCCCCGTTCAGGCGAGCTCGCTCAGATCCAGTCGTTCGAGCAGCGCCGCGCGCGCCTTGCGTACGTCCCCGGCCAGCGCCGACGAAGCGAGGTCGCCGGGCGCGATCGCCTCCGGCCAGTGCTTCGCCACGACATCGGCAATCCCGTCGAGTTTCGCCGCGTCGGCGATGAAGCGCGGATCGACTGTCGCCGGATCGGCAACGACGCGCAGCCGCAGGCAGGCAGGGCCGCCACCGTTCGCCATCGACTGGCGGACATTGACGGGCAGCAGGCGGCGGATCGGACCGTTGCCCGCGACATGCGCCTCCAGCCAGTCCCACACCGCCGGCGTGTCCTGCGCCTCGGTCGGCAGCACCAGCCCCATGCCGCCTTCGGGAAGGCTGACGAGCTGGGCGTTGAACAGATAGGATTTGATCGCGTCGGGCAGGCTCACCGCGCTTGCCGGAACCTCGACAATCTCGACCGCGGGGAAGGCGGCGCGGATTTCGGCGTGCGCGGCGTCGCGATCCTCGAACGCGGTTTCGTGGGTGAAGAGCACATGCTCGTTCGCGACCGCAACGACGTCGTTATGGAATGCGCCGCCCTGGATCGCCGTATCTGACTGGCGGATGAAGAGCGTGCGCGCGGGGTCGAGCCGGTGGTGGCGCGCGATCGCCTTCGATGCGTCGAGATGCTGGCGCGCCGGGAAGCGGCCGCCACCGACGCCATAGACGAAGATTTCGACGCCCTGGCCGCCATGCCCGCTGCATAGCCGCATATGGTTCGCCGCGCCCTCGTCGCCAAAAGGGGCGGGGACCGGCGCGTGTACCGCAAAGGCGGGGTTGGCGAAGGCGAGGCGAAGCTGCGCCAGCGTGCCCGGCCATTCGTGACTGCGATGCGGCATGGTGACGAGGTTCGCCACGGTCAGGTGGCATTTGCCGTCGGCGCTGTCGGGGGCGGGCGAGACGGTCGCGGCGTTCGCGGCCCACATCGACGACGCCGACCAGGCCTGCGCGCGCAAATGCCCCTCGGCGTCTTCGGGCGTCGTACCGAGCGTGGCAAGCCACGGCGCATCGGGCCGGTCGAGCGGGGCGAAGAAGCCCTGCGGCAGGCCGAGCGCCAGATTGTGGCGCATCTTCTCGATGCCTTGCAACGCCGCGGCGCGCGGCTGCGATACGTCGCCGGCGTTGCTTGCCGACGCGATGTTGCCGCGGCTGAGCCCGGCATAATTGTGGCTCGGGCCGATGATTCCGTCGAAATTGATTTCGGTCAGCATGTCAGCGGCCGATCCAGCTGATCTCGCCGCCCTTGCCGACGCCGAGCAGTTTTGCGGCCTCGCTGTCGAGCGTCGCGCCGTCGCCGACCTTGCCGAAACAGCAGCGGAAATCGGCGAGCTGCCCCGTCGCGACCAGCGCGTCGGCACCCGTTTCGGCGATCGCCGAAATCTCGACATGTTTCGCGTCGCGGACGCTCGCGACCTGATCGGTGCGCGCGGTCATCGTCGGGCCGCCATCGAAGATGTCGACATAATTTTCGAACGCAAAGCCTTCATTTTCCAGCATGCGCATCGCCGCGCGCCCGGTCGGATGCGGCACGCCGATCACGCTGCGCGCATGGTCGCTCAGCATCGCGATATAGACGGGGTGCTTGGGCATCAGGTCGGCGATGAACTGGTTGCCATGCACCGCGTTGAACTGGTCGGCCTCTTGGAAGCTCATGCCGAAGAATTTGCCCGCGACCCCGTCCCAGAAGGGCGATCCGCCCGCTTCGTCGATCACGCCGCGCAGCTCGGCGAGGATCCGCTCGGCGAAGCGGTTGCGATGCCGGGCAATGAACAGGTAGCGGCTGCGCGCCAGCAGCATGCCGAGCCCG
>NZ_DASWTD010000623.1:0-6553 GCF_036402335.1 Sphingopyxis sp.
CATCGCGGTAATCGGCGACGGCGCCGCGACCGCCGGCATGGCGTTCGAAGCGATGAACAATGCCGAAGCGGGCGGCAGCCGGCTGATCGTCATCCTCAACGACAACGACATGTCGATCGCCCCGCCGGTGGGCGGGCTGTCGGCCTATCTCGCCAAGCTGGTGTCGTCGCGGCCGTTCATCGAGCTGCGCGAGATCGCGCGGCGCTTTGCGCGCAAGCTGCCCGAGCCGTTGCACAAGGCGGCGAAAAAGACCGACGAGTTCGCGCGCGGCATGGCGATGGGCGGCACGCTCTTCGAGGAACTGGGTTTCTACTACGTCGGGCCGATCGACGGGCATAATCTCGAGCATCTGATCCCGGTGCTCGAAAATGTGCGCGACAGCGACCATGGCCCGGTGCTGATCCACGCGGTGACGATGAAGGGCAAGGGTTATGCCCCCGCCGAGGCCGCCGCCGACAAATATCATGGCGTCCAGAAATTCGACGTGATCACCGGCGAGCAGGCGAAGGCACCGCCGGGACCGCCGGCATACCAGAATGTCTTCGGCGAGACGCTCGCGAAGCTGGCGGAGACCGACAAGCGCATCGTCGCGATCACCGCGGCGATGCCGTCAGGCACCGGGGTCGACAAATTCGCGAAAGCGCATCCGGCGAGGACCTTCGACGTCGGGATCGCCGAGCAGCATGCGGTAACCTTCGCGGCGGGGCTCGCGGCGCAGGGGATGCGGCCCTTTGCGGCGATCTATTCGACCTTCCTCCAGCGTGCCTATGACCAGGTCGTTCACGACGTCGCGATCCAGAATCTGCCGGTGCGTTTCGCGATCGACCGCGCGGGGCTGGTCGGCGCCGACGGGTCGACGCACGCAGGCTCGTTCGACGTCACCTATCTGGCGACCCTGCCCAACATGGTGGTGATGGCGGCGGCCGACGAGGCCGAACTGGTCCATATGACCTATACCGCCGCCGAATATGACGAGGGCCCGATCGCCTTCCGCTACCCGCGCGGCAACGGTACCGGCGTGGCGCTGCCCGCGGTTCCCGAGAAGCTGCCGATCGGCAAGGGGCGCGTCGTACGGCAAGGCAAGACGGTGGCGATCCTCTCGCTGGGCACGCGGCTCGCCGAAGCCTCGAAGGCGGCCGACACGCTGGAGGCGCGCGGGCTGTCGACGAGCGTGATCGACCTGCGCTTCGCCAAGCCGCTCGACGAGGAACTGATCCGCAAGACACTCGCGAGCCATGAGGTCTGCGTGACGATCGAGGAAAACAGCGTCGGCGGGCTCGGCGCGCATGTGCTGACGCTCGCCAGCGACGAGGGGCTGATCGACGCGGGGTTGAAGCTGCGCACGATGCGCCTGCCCGACATCTTCCAGGACCAGGACAAGCCCGAGCTGCAATATGACGAGGCGGGGCTCAACGCGCCGCAGATCGTCGATACCGTACTGAAGGCGCTGCGTCACAACAGCGCGGGCGTCGAGGAAGCGGGCGCGCGGGCTTAAACTCTCCCGTTCGTGCTGAGCTTGTCGAAGCACCGTCCTTTTCCTTCGATGGTGAAAAGCAAGAACTGCCCTTCGACAAGCTCAGGGCGAACGGAAGAGAGGGGAAGTCCGCCGCATGAACTTCTTCAACCTCCTGCAATCGCTCGACGAGCTTTTGTACGAGGTGATGTCGTGGCTGGTCTTTTACCCGATCACGCTGTGGCGCACGCTCGTTCGCCCGCTACAGATGATGGACTATTCGGACAGCGAGCAGGGCGATGCTAGCGACCAGCAATATACCGATACGCTGAGCCCGCCGCTGTTCCTGCTCCTGTCGCTGATCATCGTTCACGCGGCCGAGATCGCGCTAGTCGGCAACGACGCGGTGGTCGCGAGCAAGGTCGGGCTGTCGGCCTTTGTCAGCAACAACACCGACCTGATCATGCTGCGCATCGTGACCTACAGCCTGTTCCCGGTGATGATGGCGACGCGGATGGTCCGCGCGCAGGCGTTGCAGGTCAACCGCGATACGCTGCGCGCCCCCTTTTACAGCCAATGCTATGTCGCCGCGGTGCTCGCGATGCTGCTCGGCACGTCGGTGATCCTGATCAAGCTCGCGCACGACTGGTCGGTGCTCGCGGGCGGTGCGCTCGCGCTGTTCGGGCTGTTGTGGTTCGGCTTTTTGCAGACCGCCTGGTTCAACCAGCATCTGAAATGCGGGCGGCTCCGCGCCTTCGGCCACGCGTCGCGCGCGATGGTCGAAAGCCTGGCCGCGATGTTCGTCCTGTCGAGCCTGTTCAGCTAGCCGCTCCAAAAGAAAACGGCCCGGAAAGCCGGGCCGAGATCTGTCGGATCGGGCTCGTTCAGCCCGTCGGGATCGCCGCCGATGCCTCGCGGCCGTCGCCTTCGGGGGCGGCGAGGATGTCGCGGGTGACGAGGCCCTTGTCGACGACCTGCGTGTCGGGGCTGCCGACCTCGCTGCGGATGCCGGGGTCGGCGCGCGCGCCGTCGGCGCTGCCGATGATCTGCGTTTCGCTGGGGCTGCGCGGTGCGGCGCCGCCGAACAGCGCGCGGAGCGTCTGTTCCGCGGTCGTTTCGCCGCCGGCGCGCGCGCTGCCGGGTGCCGGCGGGCTCAGCGAATAGTCGGGCGGCACGACGAGCGGCGCCTGACGCGACACCATCATCTCGTCGGGACGGTCGCGGCTGAACAGGCTGTTCGACCCGCAGGCCGACAGGGTGGTGGCAATAATCGAGGCTGCCAGGATGGCGGTGGTCCGGTTCACTTGACTTAAACTCCTATGCGCCCCGTTTACTCGGCGGACGGCCTGGCGTCCGCGGCTGGGGCCTTTTCGCCCAAGAGCAGCGCGCGCGCAACCAGCAAAAGCACGCCGAGCGTGATGCACGCATCGGCGACGTTGAAGATCATGAAGGGGCGGAAATCGCCGATATGCAGGTCGGCGAAGTCGACGACATAGCCGAAACGCACGCGATCGACGATGTTGCCGAGCGCGCCGCCGAGGATCATCGCGAGCGCGATCACGTCGCCCTTCGCCTGCTCGCGCGTCATCCAGAAGGCGACCGCAGCGGCGACCAGCCCCGTTACCGCGACGAGCGTCCAGCGCGTCGTGTCGGTGCAGCTTGCGAACATCGACAACGAAATCCCGCAATTCTCCGCCCAGGTCAGGTTGAAGAAGCCCGTGATCTCGATCTGCCCCTTGGGCTCGAGCGACAAGGGCACGGTGACGACCCATTTGGTGATCTGGTCGAGGATGAAGGCAACGGCCGCAAAAATCAGACCGAAGCGCAGGTGCGGGGAACGTTTGCTGCTCATGCCGCGGTCAATACCGTGTCACAGCGATTGCACAAGCTGCCGTCGGCCTCGACCTCGGGCAGGTGGCGCCAGCAGCGGCCGCATTTGTGGTTTTCGGTTGGCCGTGCCGTAGCCGAAAATCCGATTTCATCGTCATCGGGCAGGCGCTCTGCCTCGAGTGTCACCGACGAAACGATGCTGAGTTCGGCGAGGTCGACCGAATTGAAGACCTGTTCGTCAAACTCCTGTTTGATACGGAAGTCGATTTCGGCGGCGAGGCTCGACCCGACGATCTTTTCGCGCCGCAATGGTTCGACCGTTGCCACGATTTCCTCACGAAAAAGGCGCACGCGCATCCAGCGCATCGTGAGAGGGATATCGGCCCACGCGGCGTCGACGTTCGGCCACTCCAGCAGATGCACGCTGCCCGCTTCGGGATAGCGCGTGCCCCACACTTCCTCGGCAGTGAAGACCAGCACCGGGGTCGCGTAGCGGATCAGCGCGTGGAAGAGGATATCGAGCACGCTGCGGTACGCGCGGCGCGTGTCGGTGCCGAGCGGCGCGGCGGGGCCGAGGTCGCAGTAGAGGACGTCCTTGCGGATATCGAAATAAAAGGCCGACAGATCCTCGTTGCAGAAATCGGCGAGCAAGCGGGTATATGTGTTGTAGTCGAAGTCATCGACCGCCTGCACCATCTTCTTGTCGAGGTCGGCGAGCAGCGAGAGCATATAGCGTTCGAGCTCGGGCATCTTCGACACGTCGTCGATGCGTTCTTCCTCGCTGAACCCGTCGAGCGCGCCGAGCAGGTAGCGGAAGGTGTTCCTGAGCTTGCGATACTGGTCCGCGACCCCGGTCAGGATCTCCTTGCCGATGCGGTGGTCCTCGGTGAAGTCGACCGACAGCGCCCACAGGCGGAGGATGTCGGCGCCATAGTCGCGCATCAGGTCGATCGGGCTGATCGTGTTGCCCAAGGACTTCGACATTTTGAAGCCCTTGCTATCCATCGTGAAGCCGTGGGTCAGCACCGCCTTGTACGGCGCTTGACCGCGCGTCCCGCAGCTTTCGAGCAAGGACGACTGGAACCAGCCGCGATGCTGGTCGCTGCCCTCCAGATAGAGGTCGGCGCTGTGGGTCGAGCCGTCGTGGCGGACGAGTGCGGGCCATTTGCCGCTTTCGAGCACGAAGGCGTGGGTGCAGCCCGAATCGAACCAGACGTCGAGAATGTCGGTGATGCGTTCGTAGTTGGCGGCGTCATAGGCGTCGCCCAGATATTCCTGCGCGCGCGCGTCATTCCACGCGTCGACGCCGCCTTCGCGCACCGCCGCGACGATGCGGTCGTTGACTTGCGGGTCGTTCAGATAGTGACCGGTCTTGCGGTCGACGAAGAGCGTGATCGGCACGCCCCATGCGCGCTGGCGGCTCAGCACCCAGTCGGGGCGCCCTTCGACCATGCTGCCGATGCGGTTGCGGCCCTTGGTGGGGACGAAGCGCGTGTCGGCGATCGCCTGCATCGCCGCCTGCCGCAGCGTCGGCGCGTCGCACAGATCCTCCTCGTGCGGGTTGATCGCGCCGCCCTCATTCTCCCAGCGCTTCTCGCGCGGGGTCTTGGGCTCGATATGCGTCATCACCTTGTCCATCGGCACGAACCATTGCGGGGTGCAGCGATAGATGACCTTGGCCTTCGAGCGCCAGCTGTGCGGATAGCTGTGCTTGTAGTCGGCCGACGCTGCGAGCAGGCCGCCGGCCTCGCGCAGGTCCGAACAGATCGGGCCGTCGGGGGCGTTGAACTTGGGGTTGATCACGCTGCCCTGGCCGCCGAGCCAGCCCCAGTCGGCGCGATATTTGCCGTCGCCCTCGACCGCGAACACGGGATCGAGCCCGTTCGCCTTGCAGAGGTCGAAATCATCCTCGCCATGATCGGGCGACATATGGACGAGCCCGGTGCCGCTGTCGGTGGTGACGAAATCGCCCGCGAGGAAGGGGCGGGGGCGCGCGAAGAAGCCGCCGAGCGCGTGCATCGGGTGGCGGGCGATGGTGCCGGCGAGGTCGGCGCCTTTGCCGCGCCAGATTTCGGTGCCCGTGCGACCGGTGCGTGCATAGAATTGCTCGAGGAGCGGTTCGGCCACCAGATATTCGCCAAGGCCATGCATCGCGTCGTCGAACAGCTTCACCGAAACATAGTCGACATCCGGCCCATAGGCCAAAGCCTGGTTGACCGGGATCGTCCACGGCGTCGTCGTCCAGATGACCGCATGCGCGCCGACCAGTTCGGCGATCGGGCTCTCGACGATCTCGAAAGCGACATCGATCTGGGTCGAGACGATATCCTCATATTCGATCTCGGCCTCGGCGAGCGCGGTCTTTTCGACCGGTGACCACATCACCGGCTTGGCGCCGCGATAGAGCATGTCGTTCGCGGCGAATTTGAGCAGTTCGCGCACGATGGTGGCTTCGGCCTCAAAATCCATCGTCAGATACGGATGGTCCCAGTCGCCGCCGATGCCGAGGCGCTTCAGCTGCTCGCGCTGGGTGTCGACCCAATGCTGCGCATAGGCGCGGCATTCGGCGCGGAATTCCTCGACGGGAACCTCGTCCTTGTTCAGCTTCTTCTTGCGATACTGCTCCTCGACCTTCCACTCGATCGGCAGGCCGTGGCAGTCCCAGCCGGGGACGTAGGGCGAATCCTTGCCCTTCAGCGTCTGGGTGCGGACGACCATGTCCTTCAGGATATGGTTGAGCGCATGGCCGATATGCATGTCGCCATTCGCGTAAGGCGGGCCGTCGTGGAGGATGAACTGGTCGCGGCCCTTGCGGCTCTCGCGAATCTGCCCTTCGAGATTGCCCTCGAGCCATTTGGCGAGAATCAGCGGCTCCTTCTGCGGCAGGCCGGCCTTCATCGGGAAGTCGGTCCTGGGCAGGAAGACGGTCGAACGGTAGTCGGTCTTGCTATCGGGGGCGTCGGACATTGCGCGCGGCATTAGCGGGCGCAGGCGAAGATGCAAACCTCCAGTTCCTCCCCGAGCTTGTCTCGGGGAGGGGGACCGCTCGGCGAAGCCGAGTGGTGGAGGGGCCCCTCCGTCAGTCGCTGCGCGACTGCCACCTCCCCATTGCTACGCAACAGGGAGGAGCAACCCTCTTGCCTCCGCGGCATCCCGATCCATCTGCGCTTTCAGCGCCTCGACGCTGTCGAACTTCATTTCCGGCCGCAGGTAATGGTGAAGCGCCACCTCGATCGTCCGCCCGTAAAGATCACCCACGAAATCGAACAG
>NZ_DASWTD010000624.1:0-7888 GCF_036402335.1 Sphingopyxis sp.
CTTCGCCCCGCCGCGCCGCGAAGCGGGATAATCGGCGAGGCTGCGATAGCGGAAGCCTTCCGCCGCGCCCTCCTTGTAGGTGATGACGTCGGCGGTGTGGTTGGCGATGATGTCCATATAGACCTTCATGCCGCGCGCATGCGCCGCGTCGACGAAGACCTTGAACTCGGCATTGGTGCCGAAATGCGGGTCGACCTGCGTGAAGTCGGTGACCCAATAGCCGTGATAGCCGGCACTCTCGTCACCCTTCGGTCCCTGCACCGGCTTGTTCTTGAAGATCGGCGCGAACCAGATCGCGGTCGTCCCCATGCCCTGGATATAGTCGAGCCGCTTCGTGAGGCCTGCCAAGTCGCCGCCGTGGAAAAAGCCCTTGGCGGTGGGGTCGTAGCCGGTCGCGAGCCGGTCGCCTTTCAGCCCGCCGCGGTCGTTCTTCGAATCGCCGTTCTCGAAACGGTCGGGAAGGACGAAATAGATGATCTCGTCCTCGGGCCGCCGCTGGCGATAATCGTCGGCCGGCACGGTCGCGGGCGCAGCGCCCGCCAGGCTCAGCGCGACGATCGATGCGAACAGGCTCATGCGGGCACTCCTGCCGCGCAATGCTGCGCGATGAAATCCTCGTGGGTGGGCAGATGCGACGCGGTGCGCGCGACGATCGTTTCGATGTCGGCGAAAAAGCCCGCCAGTTCGCCGTGCGTGAGCAGGTCGGCCATCGGATGATAGCTGCCGGGCATGATATTCTGGCCCGTCAGCACCTGGAACCAGCCGATTTCGATGAACAGTTCGTCGCCCTCGCGCACGATCTGGCCCTGACTCTGGAAAAGCCCGATCTTGCGCGCCAGCGTTTCGGGAATGCCCATTTCGCGGCAGCGGATCCAGAAGGGCGAGTCGGTGCGCTGGTTTGCGTGATAATGGAGAATGACGAAGTCGCGGATGCGCTCGTAGTCGAAACGGACACGCCGGTTATAGGCATCGATATTGGCGGCATCGAAATCGCGACCCGGAAAATGCGCGAGCAGCTTGGCGATGCCGTTCTGGATCAGGTGGATGCTCGTCGATTCGAGCGGCTCGAGGAAACCCGAGGCGAGACCCAGCGCGACGACATTGCCATTCCATGCACGCTTCCGCATGCCCGTCAGGAAACGCAGCGTTCGCGGCTCGGCAAGCATCGGCCCCTCGATATTGTCGAGCAAGGTTGCGGTCGCTTCGTCCTCGCTGATGAAGTCGCTGCAAAAGACATGGCCGTTGCCCGTGCGGTGCTGGAGCGGGATGCGCCATTGCCAGCCCGCCTTGTGCGCGATCGCCTGCGTATAGGGCCGCGCCGGGCCCGAATTTTCGCTCGGCACCGCGATCGCGCGGTCGCAGGGAACCCAGTGCGTCCAGTCCTCGAACCCGGTTTCGAGCGCTTCCTCGATCAGCAGCGCGCGAAAGCCCGAGCAGTCGATGAAGAGCTCGCCACCGATTTCCTCGCCATTTTCCAGCACGACCGCTTCGACATGACCGCTTTCGCCGTTCCGCCGGACGCTGGCGATCTTGCCCTCGGTCCGCACGACGCCCGCGCGTTCGGCGATCTTGCGCAGATAAGCGGCATAAAGCGCGGCGTCGAAATGAAAGGCATAGGCAATGCCGTCGAGGCTCGTGTTCGGAATCTGCGGCAGCCGCGCGAACCGGTCCTGACGCGCCGCGATTTCATTGAGCGAATAGTCGCCGAGCGGCCCCGCGACGCCGTCGTTCCGGCCGCGGAGCCAATATTGCGCGAACTGCAACATCCCGAGGCTGCGTCCGATCTGCCCGAAAGCATGCATATAGACGTCGCCGATCCTGCCCCAGTCGTGGAACTGGATGCCAAGCTTGAACGTCCCGCCAGTTTCGCGAATGAACTCATTCTCGTCGATGCCGATCAGCGCGTTGAACAGGCGGATCGCCGGGATCGTCGCCTCGCCGACGCCGACCGTGCCGATCTCGTCGCTTTCGACCAGCCGGATCGACAGATTGTCCATCGTGCGTGACAGCGCCGCGGCGGCCATCCAGCCCGCCGTTCCGCCCCCGACGATCACTATTTTCGTGATGCGTCTATCGCTCACGCTGCCCGTTTCCTCTCGTCCGGCGCCGCCAAGCGACGGTCCGTTCCGCGACGGGCGGGCCGAGCCTGCCGCCCGGCCCGCGCATCATGTCAGAACTTGTATGTGATACCGGCCATGAAGTTGCGACCGTAATTCTGATAGTCGCGGATCTGGCGCGGGTCGTTGTTGTAATAGGTCACGAAAGGCTCGTTCGTGAGGTTCGATGCCTGGAGCAGGATGCCGAGCCCTTCGAGCGTGCCGCTCTGGAAGGTATAGCCGACCTGCGCATCGACGACGAACTCGCTCTTGGCCATGAACACGTCGCGAGCGAGGCTGAGGGTGGAAACCTCCGCCAGGAACTTCGAGCGATAGCGGCCCGACGCGCGCACCTGGAAACCGTCCTTTTCGAAATAGGCGGTTCCGTTGATGACCCATTTCGAGAGGCCGGGCATCGAAATCGGGTCGGGCCCGGTCTCGCGCACGCGGCTCTTGGTATAAGAGGCGCTACCGAGCACGCCGAAGCCGTCGAGCGCCTGCGTGAAGGTCGCGAACGGCAGCGAGAGCGATGCTTCGGCGCCATAGACGCGGCCGGCATTCCCGTTCAGCCACTGCCGGCTGACCCCGGCGCGTGTACCGACCGACCCGCCGTCGGGAACCTCGAACTGCGAGAAGTCGAACGGGTTGACCTGACGATAGATGTAATTTTCGAGATATTTATAGAAGCCGCCGAGCGAGACATAGCCGCCCTGGCCGAAATATTTCTCGAGCCCGACATCGATCGTATCGGCCATCAGCGGGCGCAGCTTCGCATTGCCGAGGTCGAGCGACCAGGGCGAGTCGGCGGGATTGGTATTGTTGCGTTTCGTCACATCGAAATTGACGCCGCCGCCGGGCTTCAGCTGATCCATGCGCGCCCGCGCCAGCACACGCGCCGCGCCGAAGCGCAGGAAGGTGTTGTCGGCAAACTCGACCGTCAGATTCAGGCTTGGCAGGATGTCGGTATATTTGTCACCGTCGGTGATCGGGGTCGACTGGGTGACGCCGCCGACGACCTGCGCATAGAAGCTGGACCCCGTCTGGTCCGAATGCACGATCTGGACGCCGACATTGCCGCGGATCGGAGTGCTTCCCGCATCGGCGTTGAAATTCGCCTGCACGAAGCCGGTCAGCACCTTTTCGTGGATCGTGTAATCGTTGAAGACGCGCGCCGGGTCGAAGCCCGCCCCGTCGGTGAGCGTATAATTGCCGTCGTTATAGAAACGCCAGCTGTCGAACGCGACCATGCCGGGGATGCCGATGAAATCGAGCGACACCGGGTCGTAGAGATAATCGGCGGGCACCGGCGTATTCGCCGGGTAATTCTCGCTCGTCAGCACGAAGCCGCGATCGTCGAGGCTCTTCTTGCGGTCCGAATAATTGGCGCCGACGCGCACGCTGCTGATCACGCCGCCCAGTTCCTGCGTCGCCTGCACGCGCAGCGATTTCAGCTCGTCCTTGACCCGCGGCGTGTTGACGAAACCGTCCTGACAATTGGGCACTGAACCCCCGCAGCTGTTCCAGCCCTGCGGATCGGTGATCACGAACAGGTCGGGATCGGCATAGTCGAGCGAGGGGTCGAACATGATGCCGCCTTTGGGGCGCATCTCGAAACCGAGCGCGGTTTCGCGCGCGCCGACCCCCGGACCGCGACCGGTGCCGAGATAGATTTCGAGATTTTCCTCGGTCTTCTTGATCCGCGAATAGCCGAGATCGAGTTCGAGCGTCAGCTTGTCATTGGGCTTGAACTGGGTGTTCCAGCCGCCGGCGATGATCGTCGAGTTGCGATGGACGACGTCGTTGCGCATCACCGCTTCGGTGCCGGTCCAGACGCCCTTGGTCACCAGGCCGTTCTCGATCGTAAAGCCCGGCTGCAGCGTCGAATTGCCCCATGCCAGCGGGAATTCGATGCCGCGCAGGCGCTGCTCGTCGCGAAACTTTGACCAGTAACCGTCGATCGTCGTGTGGAACTTGTCGCTGGGTTCCCATTCGACGACCGCCATCACGCCGTCGCGCTTCAGCTCGTTCGACTTCACATAGGGCTTGGCGCCGCCGATGATGAAGGCGGTGTTCGTCCCGTCGGTTGCCTCGGGATAGCCCCAGGCATTGAACCGCTCTTCGGCGGTCGGCGACTGCATGCGCGCATAGCCGATCGCCCAGCCGAGCGTGCCGTCGGCATTCTGGTCGATATAGGAGATATTGGCGCGATAGCCCTTGTTCGAGATATCGGGATTAAGCTTGCCGAGATCGTTGACCTCGAAGCGGGCACCGGCGGCAATGGCGCGCTTGCCATAGGCGAGCGGGCGCACCGTCCGCATGTCGATCGTGCCGCCGAGCGCCTGCCCGATCAGCGACGCGTCGGGGGTCTTGTAGACGATCGCGCCGTTCAGCAGTTCGGACGGATATTGGTCGAGCTCGACGCCGCGGTTGTTGCTCGCCGAGACCTGCTCGCGGCCGTTGAGCAAGGTCGTGGTGAAATCGGGTGCGAGGCCGCGGATCGACACGACATTGGCGCGCCCGTCGAGGCGCTGCGTCGCAAGGCCCGGCAGGCGCGACAGCGATTCGGCGATCGACAGGTCGGGCAGCTTGCCGATGTCCTCGGCCGAGACGACTTCGACGATCGACGTGTTCGCCTTCTTCGCCTGCACCGAATTGTTGATCGCACCGCGAATGCCGCTGACGACGATTTCGCCTTCGACCGGCGCCTCGTCGCCGGGTGCGGTCGTATCCTGCGCCATCGCGGCGCCGGGCAGCAAAGCGGTCAAGGCAACACCGAACGCGATGGCGCTGGCACCGCGACGAAGGCTGATGGATCTGGTCATTAGAAAGTCCCCTGCTGCGACGGGCGGCCTGACCCGGGCGACAGCAAAAGGGGGCGGCAATCGTGCCGCGCGACATCCTCTCGCTGAAGCCCCGGGTTTTCCCGTCGACCCGCCGCAATTGGAACCAATCGGCGGGCGCGGCCAGTGGGTATACGTATACGCATATTATGCGTAGGGCGGATCTGTCGCCGAAATGTCACGCTTTCACGGCCCGATCCGCGGTTTTCGGCCGATGCAAATTCTTGGCAGCGACCGGGCCGATCGCTAGTCTCGGGCCAGACGACAGCGACAAGGCCGCTGCGGCAGGGAGAGAGACATGGGCCGCCAGCCCTCGGCCAAGCCGACGAGTTTCGACATCGCTTACCTCGCAGGCGTCTCGCAGCCCACGGTGTCGCGCGCGCTTCGCGGCAGCAAGTCTGTGAGCGCCGCAACCCGCGCCAATATCGAACGCATCGCGCGCGAGCTCAATTATACCGTCGACAAGAACGCCTCGAGCCTGCGTTCACAGCGCACCCACACGCTCGCGCTGCTCTTCTTCGAAGACCCGACGCCCGACGAATCGATGATCAATCCCTTCTTCCTGTCGATGCTGGGGTCGATCACCCGCGAATGCGCGCTGCGCGGATACGACCTGCTGATCAGCTTCCAGCAGATGCACAACGACTGGCACGTCGCCTATCAGGACAGCCACCGGTCCGACGGGATCATCCTGCTTGGGTATGGCGATTACCAGCTCTATCTCACCAAGCTCGAGCATCTGGTCGAGATGGGAACGAAATTCGTGCGCTGGGGGTCGGTGTCCGAGGAAGGCATCGGGCTGACCGTCGGGTCGGACAATGTGGGTGCCGGCGAACAGGCCGGCGCGCATCTGGTCGAGATCGGACGCCGGAATATCGCCTTCCTCGGCGACGCATCGGACCATGCTCCCGAATTTCAGGACCGCTACGACGGGCTTTGCCGCGCGATGCGGGCGGCGGGTATCGAGCCCGATCCCGCCTTGCAGCGCGACGCAGTGTCCTCGGAGGATTCGGGCTATGCCGCTGCGAGGTCGCTGATCGAAAACGGCAAACCCTTCGACGCCATTTTCGCAGCAAGCGACCTGATCGCGATCGGCGCGATGCGCGCGCTGACCGAGGCCGGGCTCAAGCTGCCCCACGATGTCGCAATCATCGGTTTCGACGACATTCCCGCCGCCAGCCTGACCTCGCCGACGCTGACGACGGTGATGCAGGATATGAAGGGCGCGGGCACGCTGCTCGTCGACGCGCTGCTCAGCCGCATCGAGGGTCGGCCGGTCGACCAGCGAATGTTGCCCGCGCGGCTGATCAAGCGGCAGAGCACCGCCGTGTAGACGGTGACGAGGGTTTTGGGGTGGGAAGCTGCCGCTGCCGCTGCAACATTGTCCAAAGGTCAGTAAAGTTCAGCCTTGTGCGCCGTTCCATTTGACCCTGCCGGGTGCTGGAAGCGCCCGGCCCTGACCGTTTGCCCACACCGGCCGGCAAACGCTTTTATCCATCCGATGAAAGAGCCGGGATGAAGGTTGGCATGGGCGGATAATGTAGGAAAGGCCTTTTTTCCGGGCGTCCGATTTGGGGTGGTGAGTTGTCCCTTGCGCACCCCGGCGAAAGCCGGGGTCCATGGCGTCAGAAGGCTGGCATTGCGCGATTACGCTCTGGGCCCCGGCTTTCGCCGGGGTGCACATCCCTATCGGCAGCCACCGGTCGAAACCCGACCCTCTACGTATTCGTATACCTAGCCGCGCCGCGCTTGCCCTCCTGTGCCGGGGCTGCAACACCCGGCGCGACGAGAGCCGCGAGCGGCGGCCCCAAGGGGAGACGCGTGATGGACAAGCCGAAGCAGGGCTTTGCCGGCCTGTGGAATATCAGTTTCGGCTTTTTCGGCATCCAGATCGGCTTCGCGCTGCAGAATGCCAATATGAGCCGCATCTTCCAGTCGCTCGGCGAGGATATCGAGAAGCTTCCCGGTCTCTGGATCGCTGCGCCGCTCACCGGGCTGCTCGTCCAGCCGATCATCGGCCATATGAGCGACCGCACCTGGCTCGGCCGGCTTGGCCGTCGCCGCCCCTATTTCCTCGCCGGTGCCATCCTCGCTGCGATCGCGCTGTTCGTGATGCCCGAAAGCCCGGCGATCTGGTTCGCGGCGATGATGCTGTGGATCCTCGACGCCTCGCTCAACATCTCGATGGAGCCGTTCCGCGCCTTCGTCGGCGACATGCTGCGGCGCGACCAGCACAGCGTCGGCTATGCCGTGCAGACCGCCTTCATCGGCGCGGGCGCGGTCGTCGGATCGCTCTTCCCCACGCTGATGGAGGTGATGGGCGTCGCCAATGTCGCGCCGCCGGGGCAGATTCCCGACACCGTGCGCTATGCTTTCTGGTTCGGCGGGCTCGCGCTGTTCCTGTCGGTGCTGTGGACCGTCGTCACGACGCGCGAATATGACCCCGCCGAAATGGCGTCCTATGAGGAGCGCGGCGGCACGGCGGACGCCCCTCCGGTCCGCGCGCTCGCGGCGCACAGCTATCGCAGCAGCTGCGTCTGGATTGCCGCCGGCATCGCCATACTCATTGTCCAGATCGAGCTCGCATTGCTCCGTGAGGTACTGCTGCTCGGCACACTCCTGATCGGCTATGGTCTCGCGAGCCTGCTCGCGATCGCGCTCGCCCGGGCAGGCAGCGAAAAGAACATGCTCTCCAGCATCGTCGGCGACTTCGCGGGGATGCCCGAATTGATGAAGCGGCTCGCGCTCGTCCAGTTCTTCAGCTGGTCGGCGCTGTTCATCATGTGGATCAACACGACACCGATCGTCGCGCAATATCATTTCGGATCGACCGATGCCGCGAGCGCGGCCTATCAGGCGGCCGCCAATTGGGTCGGCGAGCTCTTCGCCATCTACAACGCCGTCGCCGCGGTCGCGGCGCTGACCCTGCTCCCCTGGCTGTCGAAACGCATC
>NZ_DASWTD010000625.1:0-5150 GCF_036402335.1 Sphingopyxis sp.
ACCCGACGATGTCCTGATCCGCGTCAAGCGGACCGCGATCTGCGGGACCGATATCCATATCTACAACTGGGATAGCTGGGCGGCGAAGACCATCCCCGTCCCCATGATCGTCGGGCATGAATTCGCGGGCGAGATCGTCGCAATTGGCTCGGGCGTCCGCCGCAAGCTGCGGATCGGGCAGCGCGTCTCGGGCGAGGGGCATATCATCGATTTCGATTCGGCGGCGGCGCGGGCCGGGCAGTTTCATCTCGATCCCGACACCAGCGGCGTCGGCGTCAACAGGCAGGGAGCCTTCGCCGACTATCTCGTGATCCCGGCATTCAACGTCGTGCCGCTTCCCGACGAGGTCGGCGACGATTTCGGTGCGCTCCTCGACCCCTTGGGCAACGCCGTCCACACGGCACAGCAGTTCGATCTGCTCGGCGAGAATATCCTCGTCACCGGGGCCGGCCCGATCGGCATCATGGCGGCGGCCGTCGCGCGCCGGGCCGGTGCCGCGAACGTCCTGATCACCGATGTCAACGACTATCGCCTCGAACTGGCCGCCAGGCTCGCCGACGTGCGTCCGGTCAACGTCGCGCGTCAGGATCTGCGCGAGATTCTCGATCGGCTCGGACTTGCGGGCGGGGTCGATGTGGCGCTCGAGATGTCGGGTAATCATGCCGGACTTGCGCAGGCGATTGATGCCTTGCGCATGGGCGGCAATCTGGCGCTGCTCGGCATCCCGGGCGAACCGATGCAGGTTAACTGGTCCGAAATTATCTTGAAGGCGCTGACCATCAAGGGCGTCTACGGACGCGAAATGTTCCGGACCTGGGACAAGATGCTCGGAATCCTGCGAAGCGGCCTCGACCTGTCACCCCTGATAACGCATCGCTTCGCCAAGACCGACTTTCAGCTGGGCTTCGATGCCGCGCGTTCGGGCATCGCTGGCAAAGTTCTCCTCGACTGGAGCTAGAAGCGGCGCAATTCGACTTTCAGGCTTCCGGTGCCCTGAAAATTTCTCTACAGAAAATATTTCCGTAGGGGGATACATGGATGCGCGCGGGGTTTTTCGAGCGGATTTTCCTGCCGGGGCTGGCATTCAAGGCAGCAGTGATCGGCGGCGGCTACGCTACCGGGCGCGAACTCGCGTCTTTCTTCCTCCCGAGCGGCGCGGTCGGCGGGTTCAAGGCGCTCGCGCTCGCAACCGTGATCTGGAGCCTTGTCTGCGCGCTGACCTTCGCGTTCGCTTTCGAGACCCGCAGCCGCGATTATCGGACCTTCTTCAAGGCGTTGCTCGGGTGTGGCTGGTTCGCGTACGAGATCGCCTTCCTGCTCGCTCTTGTCGTGATTCTCGCTGTTTTCGCGGCGGCAGCCGGTCAGGTCGGGAGCGCGCTTGCCGGTTTTCCCGCCTATGCCGGGGCGATTGGCCTCGCGGTCGCTATCGCTGTCGTCGCATCGTGCGGGAACGACGCGGTCGAAAGCCTGTTCAAATATGTGTCGGTCCTTCTCTACGGCACCTATCTGCTCTTCTTCGTCTTGGCACTCTGGCGCTTCGGCGACCGGATCTCGACCGGACTTGGCCATCCGGCGCCATCCGACGGCTGGATCGCGGGCGGCACGACCTATGCGATATACAATATCATCGGTGCGATCGTGATCCTGCCGGTTACGCGTCACCTGCGCTCGCGGCGCGATGCCGTTGCGGCAGGGCTCTTGTGCGGCCCGCTCGCGATGCTGCCCGCGGCGCTCTTCTTTCTCGCCATGATCGGCTTCGCGGACACACTGCTCGTTCATCCGCTGCCGTCCGATTTTCTGCTTTCGCAACTGGATATGCCTTGGTTCCGCGTGATTTTTCAGCTGATGATCCTTGCAGCAATGCTCGAAAGCGGCGTCGGTGGCGTCCACGCCATCAACGAGCGGTTGTCGAATATGATCGCCACGCGGGCAAGGCGCGACCGCGGTCTGACTCCGTTCCAACGGCTCGCCTCGACATCGGCCGTCCTGCTTTTCGCCGTCGTTGTCGCAGATCGCGTTGGCCTCGTAGCCTTGATCGCCGACGGATACCGCTGGCTCGCCTACCTCTTTCTTCTTGTTTATGTGGCGCCGCTTCTGACCCTTGGTGCCGCGCGGTTGTGGCGCACGCGCACGCACGCTGCCGCTTGCGAAGGCAGCCGAGAATGAGCGGGTCGACATTTCTCCAGCGGAATATTTTTCTAAATGGAAAGATTTTGCTTGAATGGCACTCGCCAAATGCGCATGACCGCATCCGGGAGGATCGGGATGCATATTTGGGATTCGCCGGAGTTCGACGCGCACGAGCAGGTTTGCCTGTTCGCGGACGAGCAGACCGGACTGAAAGCGATCATCGCGATCCATTCGACCGCGCTCGGCACCGCGGCGGGAGGCACGCGGTTCAAGCCCTATGCCTCGAACGGGGACGCCGTCGACGATGCGCTGCGCCTGTCGCGCGCGATGTCCTACAAATCCGCGCTCGCGGGGCTTCCGGTCGGCGGCGGCAAGGCGGTTATCGTCGGGAATCCGTCTCAGCTCAAGTCGCGCGATTTTCTTCACGCCTACGGCGCGTTCATCGATCGGCTCGGCGGAATTTTCTCGACTGGCGAAGATGTCGGGATGGGAATGGCGGATATCGACGTCGTCAGCGAGGTCACGCGCTATGTCGGGGGGACATCGGCCGGGACGGGCGACCCGTCGATCCACACCGCCGTCGGGGTGATGCACGGGCTCGAAGCCGTGATCGCCCACCGGTTCGGGCGTGCCGGCTTCGATGGCCTGCGCTTTGCGGTCCAGGGCCTCGGTGCGGTGGGGATGGGGGTGGCCGAACGGCTCCATGCTGCAGGGGCGCGACTTGTGGTGTCGGACATCCGCCCCGAGGCCGTCGACCTTGCCGTAGCGCGCTTCGGTGCCGAGGCTTCGGCCCCTGGCGACATTCACCGCGCGAACGTCGATATTTTCTGTCCCTGCGCGCTGGGCGGTATCCTGACTGAAGAAACGAGCGACGAGATCCGGGCGGCCGCGGTGGCCGGCGCGGCGAACAACCAGCTGGCCTCGCCGGCCGCGGGCGAACGCCTGGCAGCTCGCGGCATTCTCTTCGCGCCCGATTATGTGATGAACGCCGGCGGCATCATCAGCGGCATTACGGGCGGAGGGGCCCGGCCGGGGCGCGGCGGGGCCTTTCCGCGACTCGATGAAAGCCTCGCGGTCATTCGCCAGCGGCTGCTCGATATCTTCAGTCGCGCCGAGGCCGAAGGCCGCGCGCCCGAACTGATTGCGCAACATCTTGCCTGTGAACTGATCGGCCGATCGCCGCAAAGTGGTTCGCAGGCCTGACGGGGCGGAGGTACGCCTTCGCACGGCTGGGAACGCGCGGAGCAGAAGGCGGCGTCCGGACTAACGACAAACCGGAGGAGGGCTGACATGCGATACCCGATCATTCACTATCTGCTTCTGGCGACCGCGGCGGCGGTCCCGGTTTCGGCGGTGGCGCAAGGCGCGCCGGGGCGTGGCGACGCGTCGGCCCTGCCCGACGACATCGTCGTCACGGCAACCAAGCGCGCCGAACCCGTCCGCGAAATCGCGGGCTCGATTTCGGCGCTGACCGGCGAGGAACTCGACAAGTTGGGGGCGCAGGGGCTCTCGGATTATCTGACGCGCACCCCAGGCGTCGTCTTCAATGCGACCACGCCGGGTTCGGGTTCGGTAATCATCCGCGGCGTCGGCACGACGACGGGGCAGGACATCGGGCAGGCGACGACCGGAATCTTCATCAACGAAGTCCCGCTGACCGATCCGTCGCTTTCGATCGGGACGCCTGACATCGACACCTTCGACGTCGACAATGTCGCGATCCTGCGCGGCCCGCAGGGGACGCTGTTCGGATCCTCGTCGCTCGGCGGCGCGATCAACTACCAGGCCGCGCGGCCCGACCTCGACGATTTCGGCGCGCGCTTCCAGGGAAGCTTGCGGAGCACCCGCCACGGGAGAACCGGCGGAGCTGCGAAACTGATGCTCAACGCGCCCGTCGTCGCCGGGAAGCTCGGGGTGCGCGGGGTTTTCGTCTATCGTGAAGATGCCGGATATATCGACAATCTCGGCACCGGTGAGCGCGACGCCAACCGGACGGTGACCAAGGGAGGCCGTATTCTCGCCACTTGGGCGCCGACCGAGACGACGACGTTCAACTATCTCTACCTCGAGCAGCACCAGCGCACCGATGACTCGGGCTACCGGCAGGCGGGGTCGGGCGCCGAACTCGGGAAGAGCACGGAGGCGCCGGAATTCTCGACGTTCGGCACGCTGCTGCACCAGTTCCGCCTCGATCAGGAGCTCGCGATCGGCACGGTTACCGCGACCGCGACGCGCCATGAAAAAAAGACCGACGGGCTCAGTGATCTCACCGGCGGGCTGAGCGATGCCCTGTTCGGTCTCGCACCCATCTCTTCGTTCGGACCCGGCAGCAGCAAGGGCAACACGTTCGAAATCCGGATCGCATCGCCCGCCGGGTCGACTTTCGAATATCTGATCGGCGCGATGTACGACCGTACGAAGATGCGCCAGCGCCAGGTGATCTATGCTGAAGGGCTGGCCGACTTCGTCGATGTGGCCGGACCGTTGCTGGGGCTGCCCGCCGACAGTGGCCAGCTGCTCGCGCCCGGCGACCTGCTGGTCGACGCGTCGCTCCCCGCGACGGCAAAGGAAATGGCGCTTTTCGGCGAACTGACCTATAATTTCAGCGACCGGTTCGAGGCGACGCTCGGGGGACGCCTGTTCGAACAGCGGCTGGTGAACGGCTCCGATGCATACGGCCTGTTCGTGCTCCTTAACGCCGGCGAATATGAGCAGTCGATCTCGGGCTCGCGCAAATGGAGCGGTTTCAGTCCCAAGGCGTCGGTTACGTGGAAGCCGAGTGAGGACGTCATGGTCTATGGGCTGGCATCGAAGGGGTTCCGCTTCGGCGGCTCGAACCTCTCCGCGCTCCCGGGAATCCCGTCCTCCTACGATAGCGACTCGCTTTGGAATTTCGAGATCGGAACGCGTGTCGACCTGTGGGATCGCAAGCTGCTCCTCGACGTGACGGGCTTCTACATCGACTGGAGCGATATCCAGCTCAAACGCCAGCTCAGCGGTCTCAATTTCGCGCAAAACGC
>NZ_DASWTD010000626.1:0-4341 GCF_036402335.1 Sphingopyxis sp.
CGGCGCGATCGCCCCGAGCCCGGGGCACCTTCCGTCCATACATTGCCGCGCGTGGCCAGTCGCCGCGTGCCAGCCGGAAAGTCCGCGCCATGACCAAGACAAAAAACGGGGCCGCGATGCCCCATATCCGCATGATCGACAGCGAAGCCGATGCATTGACCGAACTGACGTTGCAACAGCAGCGCGATTCCATCGAATTTTACGAGCTGCTGCTCGACGAAATCGACCGCGCGGCGATCTGCGAACGCGCAGATATCCCGCCCGACGTCGTCACGATGGGATCGCATGTCACGTTTCTGGATGAAAAAAGCGGCACCGAGCGTGCCGTGCATCTCGTGTATCCGGGCGATGCCGACATATCCGCCGGACGCATGTCCATCCTGACGCCGGTCGGAGCCGGGCTTATCGGCCTGAGCGTCGGCCAATCGATCAACTGGCCCGACCGGGGCGGGGCCGAGCACCGGCTGACAATTGTCGCGGTAAAGCAGCCCAACCCCCTTGTCCGGAAAGGCTGAGCGCGCCTTCATCAAACAGCGATGCAGCCGCCGGATCGCTCCGACGGCTGCACCACCCCGCGGGACGCCTCAGGCGCCGCGCGACAGGAAACCGGTCAATTCGGTCTTGTTCACACCGCCCGACTTGTCACCGTCGGCCGAAGCAAAGGCCTGTCCGATCCAGGTTTTGACGTCCGCTGATTCGACGTCGGCGCTGGGATCGGTCGCGGCACGCAGCTTTTTCATCCACGCGCCGAACTCGGCTTCGTTGAGGTCGCCATTCTTGTCGCCGTCATAGGTGGGGAATTCCTGTTCGACGATCTGCGCGATCTGGGTCGGCGACGCCGCCGTTCCCGAAGGTGCAGGCTGGCTTGCCGAAGCCGGGGGCGTCGACGCATCAGGCGCCGGTGCCGGGGCGGCGGGATCGGCGGGCGGTGTCGTCGAATCCGGGCCCGGGGCCGGCTCGCTTGTGGCGGGCGGGGTCGACGGATCGGCGGGCGGGGTCGACTGTGCCAGCGCAGGGAAACTCACTGCGGCGGCACCGATCAAAAGCATCTGTTTCAACATGATCTTACTCCTGTCTGGGATCGGCGCGATTAGCGGGGCTTCGCTTCCGGCTCAGGCTCGGGCGCCGCCGGCTCATCGGCCGGGGGGGTGGGTTCTGCGGTCGGTGCCGGTTCAGCAGGCGCCGCATCTTCGGTCGGCGCTGCGTCGTCTGCGGGCGTCGCATCTTCAGCCGGCGCGGTCGTGTCGGCAGGCGGCGTCGCGCTATCCGGCGCGGGTGTGGTGGTGGTATCGGCGGGCGCCGGCTGCGACTGCGTGGTCGGGGCCGTTTCTTCGCTCGCGGGTGCAGTGGTCTGGGCCAGGGCCGGGAAGCTCACGGCGGCGGCGCCGATCAAAAGCACTTGTTTCAACACATTTATTCTCCTGTAGCGGCGACGTTTATGGCTATTGCGACCTGTCGCCTTCCTGATGGGGCATGAAAGCAACCCACCGTGTTTGCGCAAAGTTGCACCGCGTCCGATTTGGCGAAACGCCTCGTCCCTGCTACGGGGCGGCCCGTCGCGGTTCCGCCGGGATTCCGCGACAAGGTGCCCGAAAAGGAAGGAAATTCAATGGTTCCGCGTTACGCACGGCCAGACATGACCGCGATCTGGTCGGCCGAGAATCGCTTTCGCGTCTGGTTCGAGATCGAAGCGCACGCGACTGACGCCCTCGCCGAGCTCGGAACCGTTCCGGCGTCGGCAGCGAAAGCATTGTGGGATTGGTGGGCGACAAACCCCGCGATTGACGTCGCCGCGATCGATGCGATCGAGGCCGTCACCAAGCACGACGTTATCGCCTTCCTGACGTGGGTTTCCGAAAATGTCGGCGAAGAAGCGCGCTTCATGCACCAGGGCATGACCAGCAGCGATGTGCTCGACACCTGCCTCGCGGTCCAGCTCAGCCAGGCCGCCGATATCCTCCTTTCCGATATCGACGCGCTGCTCGAGGCGATCAAGCGCCGCGCCTATGAGCACAAGCTCACCCCGACGATCGGTCGCAGCCACGGCATCCATGCCGAGCCCGTCACCTTCGGGCTCAAGCTCGCCGAGGCCTATGCCGAATTCTCGCGCTGCAAGCTCCGCCTCCAGGCGGCCCGCGCCGAGATCGCGACCTGCGCCATCTCGGGCGCGGTCGGAACTTTCGCCAACATCGACCCGCGCGTCGAGGCGCATGTCGCGGCCAAACTTGGCCTCGCGGTCGAGCCCGTCTCGACGCAGGTCATCCCGCGCGATCGCCACGCGATGTTCTTCGCGGTGCTTGGTGTCATAGCCTCGTCGATCGAACGCCTGTCGGTCGAGGTCCGTCATCTCCAGCGCACCGAAGTGCTCGAGGCCGAGGAATATTTCTCGCCGGGGCAGAAGGGCTCATCCGCGATGCCGCACAAGCGCAACCCGGTGCTCACCGAAAACCTCACCGGCCTTGCCCGTATGGTGCGCAGTGCGGCCATTCCCGCGATGGAGAATGTCGCGCTGTGGCACGAGCGCGACATCAGCCATTCGTCGGTCGAACGCTTCATCGGTCCCGACGCGACGATCACGCTCGACTTCGCGCTCGCGCGCCTGACCGGCGTGATCGACAAGCTGCTCGTCTATCCGGCGCGGATGCAGAAGAATCTCGATCGCATGGGCGGCCTCGTCCATTCGCAGCGCGTGCTGCTGGCATTGACGCAGGCGGGAGCAAGCCGCGAGGACAGCTATGCCCTCGTCCAGCGTAATGCGATGAAGGTGTGGGAATCGGACGGCCAGCTCTCGCTGCTCGAACTGCTCAAGGCCGATGCCGACGTCACCGCACGGCTGTCGGCCGACGAACTGACCGCGCTGTTCGACCTTGGCTATCATATGAAGCATGTCGACACGATCTTCGACCGGGTGTTCGGCGCCGCATAGTGACGCTGGAATCCCGCGCTAATCTGTCATAGGGTTGGCGCGGGCCAGTGAAGGAGCAAGACGAGTGGGAATCCTGCGAACGATCATCTGGGTCTTGCTGACCGCAGTGCTGGTTATCTTCGCGATGGCGAACTGGATTCCGGTGACGGTCACGATCTGGCCGGGCCAGGTGCTCGACACCAAATTGCCCGTGCTGATCCTCGCGGCCTTCCTGATCGGCAGCGTCCCGACCTGGATCGCGCTCCGCACGACGCGCTGGTCGCTCAAACGCCGCCTCGACGCGAGCGAGCGGCAGGCGGCCGACCTGCGCGCGCTCGCCAACCGGCCCGTCGAGGTTGCTCCTGCCGCAGCGCCGGCCAACGACATACCGCCCGCTCCCACCGATCTTTTTCCCACGGACAAGCCATGACCTCTCCGCTTTATCTCGCCATCGACACCACGCACCTCGACGCGGCGCTGACGCTGGCGCAAAAGGTGCGGCGTCATGTCGGCGGACTGAAGCTGGGTCTCGAATTCTTCTGCGCCAACGGCCATCACGGCGTGCACGAGATGGCGAAGCTCGGCCTGCCGCTGTTCCTCGACCTGAAGCTGCACGACATCCCGAATACCGCTGCCAAGGCGATCCAGGCACTGCGCACGCTCGAACCCGCGATCCTGACAGTCCATGCGGCGGGCGGGCGGGCGATGCTCGAAGAAGCAAAGGCGGCGGCGGGTCTCAATACGAAGGTCATCGCGGTGACCGTGCTGACCAGCCTCGATGCGCCCGATCTCGAAGACATCGGCGTCGGCGGTACGCCGCACGATCAGGTGGTCCGCCTTGCCGCGCTGGCCCGTGAATCCGGCTGCGATGGCATCGTCTGTTCGGGGCAGGAAGTGAAAGCAGCGCGCAAGACCTGGCCGGGCGGCTTCTTTGTCGTCCCCGGCGTGCGTCCCGCCAACGGCAAGACCGGCGACCAGAAGCGCGTCGTCACCCCGGCGCAAGCGATGGCGGATGGCGCCTCGATCCTCGTCGTCGGCCGCCCGATCAGCCAGTCGGCCGACCCGGATCTTGCCGCGCGCGAAATCGAAGCGACGCTTTAAAGCCATTTCCAAATTCCCGTTCGTGTCGAGCGAAGTCGAGACACCCATCGGAACAGCGCAAGGTCGAGGGGCGTCCCGACTTCGCTCGATGCGAACGGACAAATAGAGTCTGACTATGCCCCCACTCGTCAAAATCTGTGGCATCACCACTCCGCAAGCCGTCGACGACGCCATCCGTCTCGGCGCGACGCACATCGGCCTTGTCCATTATGAGCCGAGCCAGCGCCATGTCGACCTGAAGACCGCGGCGGAACTGCGAAAACATGCCGGCTCGCGGATCAAGGTCGCGCTGCTGCTCGTCAACGCCTCGCAGAAACTCACCGGCGATGCGCTTG
>NZ_DASWTD010000627.1:0-8391 GCF_036402335.1 Sphingopyxis sp.
TGAAGCGGCCGGCCTGATCGGGCTTGCCGACATCGAACCACAGCGCCGGCATGTCGGCGGCGGCGACCGGATCGGGATAGCCGCGCGCCGCGCAATAGCCGAAGGCCCACTGGAAATGATCGTTCATCGTCGCAAGCATAAGCGAAGCGGGAGACAAGGGAAGCGGCAACACGGCCGCCGTCCCGCCTTCACCGCACCTTCACCCTTGTCAGCAAGTGCGCGGCGGGAGTAGATCGGCGGCATGAGCGATTTCCGAACCCTGTCCGCCGACTTCAGCGTCGCCCCGCAGATCAGCATCGAGGATGTGGCCGACGCCAAGGCCGCGGGTTTCGCGATGCTGATCAACAATCGTCCCGACGGCGAAGAGCCCTCGGCGCCGCAGGGCGACGATATTGCGCATGCCGCGGCAGCCGAGGGGCTGGCCTATGCCGCGATCCCGATCGGCCATGCGGGTTTCAGCCATGCGCAGATCGATGCGCTCGACACATTGCTGCGCGATGCGACGGGACCGATCCTCGCCTATTGCCGGTCGGGAACGCGATCGACGCACCTCTGGGCGCTGGCGCGCGCGCGCGCGGGCGACGATGTGGGCGCCATCGTCGAGGCGGCGGCGAACGCGGGTTACGACCTCGGCGGGCTGCGGCCGATGCTCGACGCGCTCGCGGGGGAAAAATGAATCAGGCCGAGTTGATCCAGCTCGGCGCATCGCTGATCGCGGTGCTTTTCGTTGCCTGGCTGGTCAGGAAAATCGGACTTGGCGCCGATCCGCGGATCGAAGACGCGGCGCATGCGATCCGGCTGGCCGAAGAGGCCGAAGCGGGGTTTCGCGGCACTGAGGTCGCGCGCGATCGCGCGGGCTTCGCCGCAATCGTGCAAAATGCCGAGGGACGGATGATGCTGGTGCGCGCGCATGGCAATTTCTTTGCCGCGCGGCCGGTCGACGCGAGCGTGATCGGGCGGCTCGACAAGGATTTCCTGACACTGACGACGCCGGAGAGAACGTTCGGCGCGGTGACATTGCAGCTGGGGAAGGATGCGGGGATGTGGGCATCGCGAATGCGGGATATCGGCCGTGCCTGAACTTCCCGATCCCGTCGTTTACGCCGTCCCCGCCTTCATCCTGCTGCTGATCATCGAGATGCTCGTCTCGCTGCGCGCCGACAAGAGCCGTTACGAGGCGCGCGACACGCTGACCTCGCTGATGCTCGGGACGGTGAGCCAGGTCGCGGGCGCGCTCGTCGGCGCGGCGGTGATCGGCATGTCGGTATGGGTCTACCAGTACCGCCTGTTCGACATCGGGATCGAATTCAAAAGCTGGTGGTGGGCGTGGATTCTCTGCTTCTTCCTCGACGATCTCGCTTATTATGCCTTCCACCGCAGCGCGCACCGCGTGCGCTGGTTCTGGGCGAGCCACGTCATCCACCACAGCTCGCAGCATTATAATCTTTCGACCGCGCTCCGGCAGACATGGACGGGTTTCTTCAGCCTGACCTTCCTGTTCCGCCTGCCGCTGTTCCTGATCGGCTTTCCGCCCGCGATGGTGTTCTTCTGCGCGGGGCTCAACCTGATCTACCAGTTCTGGATCCATACCGAGGCGATCAAGCGCCTGCCCAAATGGTTCGAGGCGGTGATGAACACCCCGTCGCACCACCGCGTCCACCACGGCGTGAATCCGCGCTATCTCGATGCGAACTATGCGGGCGTCTTCATCATCTGGGACAAGATGTTCGGCAGCTTCGTCCCCGAACGCGACGACGAGCCGGTGCGCTACGGCATCGTCAAGCAGCTCGGCAGCTTCAACATCCTCTGGGCCGCGGTGCACGAATGGGTCGGGATTGCGAAGGATGTGTGGCACGCGCCGTGGAAGCACAAGTTTGGCTATATGTGGCGCGAGCCCGGCTGGAGCCACGACGGCAGCCGCGCGACGAGCGCGATGATCAAGCAGCGCTGGGCGGCGGGGCGGCCGGCGGAAGAGCCGGCCGAGTAGAGCTGCCTCATCTGGCAGCTTGCTTCGAGTTCTAATGACATTCATGTAAGCACCCGAGGCGACCGCCGGCAGGCGGCGCGAGGGAGGGTCGCAAGCATGGATCAGTTCGACATCATCGTCATCGGCGGCGGCAGCGCGGGGAGCGCCGCGGCGGGGCGGCTTGCCGAGGACGGGTCACGCACGGTGTGCCTGGTCGAGGCGGGCGGGCGCAACGACAACGTGCGGGTCAAGACGCCGGGCTTCATGCCCTTCATCCCCAAATCGTCGAACTATCGCTATGAGACGCTGCCGCAGGCGGGGCTGAACGGCCGGATCGGATACCAGCCGCGCGGGCGCGGGCTCGGCGGATCGAGCGCGATCAATGCGATGGTCTATATCCGCGGGCATCGGTTCGATTACGACCAGTGGGCGTCGCTCGGCGCGACGGGTTGGAGCTATGCCGACGTGCTGCCCTACTTCAAGCGCAGCGAGGGCAACGAGCGCGGCGGCGACGAATTTCACGGCAGTGGCGGGCCGCTCAACGTGATGGACCAGCGCTGGCCCAATGTGACGAGCCGACGCTTCATCGAAAGCGCGGCGTCGCTGCAATTGCCGCGTACCGCCGATTTCAACGGGGCGAGCCAGGAGGGCTTCGGTCTTTACCAGGTGACGCAAAAGGGTGGCGAACGCTGGTCGGCGGCGCGCGCCTATGTCGAACCACTGCGCGAGCATGGCAATTTCGCGGTGCGGACCGGGGCGCTGGTCGAGAAGATCCTCGTCGAGGACGGGCGCGCGACGGGGGTCGTGATCCGGCGCGGCTCCAAGCGCGAGACGCTGCGCGCGCGCGGCGGGGTCGTCCTCTCGGCCGGCGCCTTCAACAGCCCGCAGATATTGATGCTGTCGGGAATCGGGCCGGGCGCGCATCTGAGGGACAAGGGGATCGACGTGACGCTCGACCGCGCGGGAGTCGGCGACAATCTGCAGGACCATATCGACTATGTGTCGAGCTGGGAGACGCGTTCGACCGAGCCGTTCGGCGACAGCCTCGGCGGCACGTGGCGGATGGTGAAGGCGATCTTCGAGCACCGGACGCAGCGCAGCGGGATCATGACGACCTGTTTTGCCGAGGCTGGGGGCTTCTGGAAATCGCGGCCCGACCTGCCCGCGCCCGACATCCAGTATCATTTCGTTCCCGCGATGCTCGAGGATCATGGCCGGACGAAGGTGAAGGGGCATGGCTTTTCATGCCATGCCTGCGTGCTGCGCCCCGAAAGCCGCGGCACCGTGCGGCTGACGTCCGCCGATGCCGCGGCGGCACCGGCGATCGATCCGGGTTTTCTGACCGACGCGCGCGATATGGCGACCTTGCGGGCGGGCGTGCGGATGATGCACCGCATCGCGGCGGCGCCGCCGCTGGCGGATTATGCCGGCGTCGACCGCCATCCGGTGAACATCGACGACGACGCCGCGCTCGACGCGCTGATCCGCAGCCGCGCCGACACCGTCTATCACCCCGTGGGCACGTGCCGGATGGGGAGCGACGCCGATGCGGTGGTCGATCCGGCGTTGAAGCTGAACGGCGTCGAGGGGTTGTGGGTC
This sequence comes from Sphingopyxis sp., assembly GCF_036402335.1. Lineage (GTDB taxonomy): Bacteria > Pseudomonadota > Alphaproteobacteria > Sphingomonadales > Sphingomonadaceae > Sphingopyxis. The sequence goes on from NZ_DASWTD010000627.1 coordinate 3,566, forward strand.
GCCGACGCGAGCGTCATGCCGCGGCTGGTGAGCGGCAACACCAACGCACCGAGCATCATGATCGGTGAACGCGCGGCGGATTTCGTCAAGGCGGCGCTGGCCTAGATGGCCCCGGCTTTCGCCGGGGTTCACAAAGCGCAAGCCTCGGCCAGCAATCGCCCATTCGGTGTCAGGTCATAGCGGCTTGCCGGGGGTCGCATATCCACCACCGCGCGTGTCACGAGCCCGTGCTGCCCCAGTGCCGTCAGCCCCTGCGACAGCGCGCGCGGCGTTGCCGGTGCGAGCAGGCGCGACAGCGCGTTGAAGCGGTCGTGCCCCGCGCCGATCCCGGCGACGAGTGGAAGGCCCCAGCGCGTCGCGGCGGCGGGCGGCAGGCCGATTTCGCGTTGCGCCCCGGCAATGGTCGCGGCGCGCGCGGCGGCGGCGCTGCCCGCTTCGGTCAATATATATTCGGGACGTAGCGGATGGCCGTGCCCGGGGTTGCGCTGGACCCAGCCGATCGTCGCCGCGGCCTCCAGCGTGCGCGCGAGGCTGTCGCGCGACAGCCCCAGCCGATGGATCAGCTCGACGAAGCGCGCGCCCTTGTGCGCCGCAAGATCGGCGAGCAGCGGCACCAGCCAGCGATGGCTGCCGAGCTGAACCAGCACGGGGTCGGGCGTGGTTGACCGCATTTGCAACTAACTATACAAACCGGACTATCGAGGCAAGTGATATGGGCCGCGCGATTCTCCGCGTGGTCCGGTGCTTCGCGAAAAGGGAGGATGGCATGGCGCTTCAGATCGGATCCGAGCTCACCTGTTCGATGGGGGTCAAGGACATGACCGCAGCGATCGCCTGGTACGAACGGGTGATGCAGTGCGAGTTGCTCTACCGCGCCGACGAGATTGGCTGGTGCGAGCTCAGAACGCCGATGACGGGCGTAAACATCGGGCTGAGCCAGGTCGAGAGCGTCGTGCAGGGCGGGGGTGCGACCAACGTGTTCGAGGTGGCCGATATCGACGCGGCGAAGGCGCATCTCGATGCCGAGGGCGTGCGGCAGGATGGTGAAATCCAGCACATCCCGGGGCTGGTGAAGCTGATCACCTTCTACGATCCCGACGGCAACGCCTTCATGTTCTCGCAGTCCGAGGCGGCGGCATGACCTTGCTCTGGTGGGCCGCGGCGCTGATGGCGCCGGCTGCGCCCGCCGCCGGTGCGCCGTCGCTGTCGGCTTGGCACGGCCATTGGGCCGGTGCGGGCGAAGCGTTCGGCAAGCCGGCAACCGCGACGCTCGACATCGCGCCGGGCAAGACCGGCGAGACGGCGCTGTCCTATCGGCTGTCGATCGCGGGGACGCCGCCCGTGAGCTATTCGGCCAAGGCACTTTACACCCTCGATGCGAAGGGACGCGTGCGCGGGAAATGGACCGACGTCACGGGCCGCGTCCGGCCCGTCGCGGGCGGCGTTACCGGGCTGCAATGGTGGACAAATTGGGGCAGCGCCGATGTCGAGATCGGGCGGTCGACCTACGCTCTCGCAAGCGACGGCGCGCTGATCGTCAGCGATTCGATTCTGCAGCCCGATGGCCGTTGGCGGGGTTTCGCCATGCTGCGCTACACGCGCAAAAAGACCTGAAATCCGCCATTTTTTGACACTGGCTATGCTGCGCACAAAAAAAGAGGGCCGGGACTTGCGTCCCGGCCCAGCCTTTCAGGCTCTCCCCTCCTGAAACTGTTGACGCAATGAATGCCATATTAATGTCATGTTGAAAAGGGCAAAATTGCGGCAATGCTGCACAAATTTTGTGCAGCATTTCAGGACGTAAAAAGGGGCCGGACGGTCCCGGCGTCCGGCCCCCTTTTTCCCGATCAGAAGCCCTTGCGAACGGTGACGCCGAAAGTCCGCGGCTGGTTCGTCGCAAAGCCGAGGCGGGCGCGCCCGCCGCGTTCGCGGTCGAAAGCAAGCAGCGCATTCTCGTCGAGCAGATTGTTCACATAGACCGAGATTTCGAGTTCGTCCGGAAACTCGATCCCCGCGCCGATATTGACCAGCTGGTAATCGGGCAGCTTGAGGTCGAGCGTCGTCGCCGAGGCGATCGGCGCGCCGCCGAAGGTAAAGCCGTGGACGAACGTCCGCGGATTGTTTTCCTGGTCGCCTGGCTGGGTATAGCGGCTGCCGACATGCTGGAAGGACGCGGTGACGAAGGCGTTGGTGTCCGACGACGGATCGATCGGGAAGCTGTAGGTCGCGTTCGCAGCCATCTGGAACCGCGGGACCGACGGCAGGCGGTTGCCGTTGCGGATGCCCTCGATCACCGTCCCGTTGGGGCGGGTCAGCGTCGAATCGAACTCGGCCTCGACGTAGCTGCCCGAGAGGCCAAGATCGAGCCCGGTAACCGGGCTTGCCGACAGTTCGAACTCGAGCCCCATCGTGTGGGCGTCGGCGTTGAACACGATACGCGACGAGCAGCTGCCAGCGTCGGCCGTGACCTGCAGATTGTTGATCTTGGTATAGAAGCCGGCAGCGTTGAAGGTGATGCCGCCGAACTGCGCCTTCACCCCGCCTTCATAGTTCCACAAGGTCTCGTCGCCGTAGCGCGGGCGACCGCCGAAAGTCTCGGCATCGGGGCCGCCCGGGTTGCCGCCGTCGCACAGCGGCAGGTTGAGCGGATCGTTGACGCCGCCGAGGCGGAAGCCTTTCGACGCCTGCGCGTTGAGCGTGATGCCGTCGGCGACATCGTAGCTGAGCAGCAGGCGCGGCGAGAAGCCGCTCGACGACGTCTTGTCGCGGGCGTTGTCGCCGTTCGGGAACAGCCCGCCCGACACGAAACGCCGGCTTTCGTCGAAGGCATAATAGCGCCCGCCGAGCGTCGCGGTGAGGCGATCGGTAAAGTCGTAGCTGACCTCGCCGAAGATCGCGATTTGCGACAGGTCATAGGGAATATCGGCGTTATACGGCGAATCGGGCCCGAAGCCGTTGGCGATATCGGCGGCGGTGAGCGGCACGCCCCCCGGTCCGCAATCGTCGGGGTCGGCATTGCAGGCGTTGATGAAAAACTGGTTGGTGAAGGCGTCGTAACCTGGCGTTGGCAGGCGCTGGGTATAGTCGCGTTTGACGTTGGCATAATAGCCGCCGATCAGCCACTGGAACGGACCGTCGCCGGCCGAGTTCACGCGCACTTCCTGCGTGAACTGCTTGACGCCGGTCGTGTCGACGAGGTTCGACGGCAGCAGAATACCCGCGTCGGGAAAGCCGAGGTCGGACGAGACGCTGCCCGTCAGCGCGCTCGCGTCGCGGCTGACGAGGATGTCGCGGTCGGTGTAGGTCGTCACCGACGTCACGCCCATCGTGTCGCCGTCATAATTCATCGTCAGGTCGAAGAGCTTGACCTCGTCCTTGAAACTTTCGTCGAGCAGCAGATATTGCTGGCGTTCCTTGAAGGCGACTTGCGGCCGCGTCGTCGTGAACTGGTTGGCATAGAGATTATAGACGTCCTGCCGGTTGAAACCGTCGGTCGTCACCTTCTGATAGACGAAGCGCGGGGTGATCGAGAGATTTTCGGCGGGCTTCCAGAGCAGCGACACGCGGCCGCCATAGCGTTCGCCACTGTTGACGTCCTCGCTCACCCCGCCGCCTTCGCGCAGCGCGTCGATGAAGCCGCCGTAGCGCGTATAATAGCCGACCGCGCGCATTGCGAGATTCTCGTTGATCGGCAGGTTGATCGCGCCTTTCAGATGCCCCCCGAAATCGTCACCGTCGACGAGGTTCACATTACCTTCGACCTTGCCTTCGACGCGGTCGAGGTTCGGCTGGTTGGTGATGTAGCGGAGCGTGCCGCCGACCGAGCCCGAGCCGAAGAGCGTGCCTTGCGGTCCGCGCAGCGTTTCGACGCGGTTGAGGTCGAAAAGGTCGAGGTCGGGCGTGAACAGCGACAGCGAGACGACCGATTCGTCGAGATAGACGCCGACCTGCTCCTTCACCCCCGGTTGGTCGCGTGCGATCTGGCCCGCGGATACGCCGCGCACCGATACCTGGCTCTGGCCGGGCCCGAGATTCTGGACCGTCAGGCCGGCGACATTGCGCGAAAGATCCTCGACCGTACTCGCGTTAGCACGCTCGATCGCCCTTTCGGTCTGCGCATTGATCGAGAAGGGAACGTCCTGAAGGCTCGCGTCGCGTTTGGTCGCGGTGACGATAATCTCGTTGCCGTCGTAGCTGCTTGCCGGCGTGTCCTGCGCCGTTGCCGGGGTGCTTGCGAGCGCAAGGCACGACAAGCCGGCGAGCAAAGATGCTCGTGCATTCATGATAATCCTCCTCCTGGTGGCCAATCTTCGCTGGTCCGTGGAGGAGGGTGCGCCTCTTGTCACAAATGCGCAATGGAGCCCGAATCGGGCCCGGAATTATCGTCGGCACATGTTGCGTGGCGGCCACAGTCAAAAATCGGCAAAAAAAGTGGCCGGGTCATGCCCCGGGGCCCGTGCCGTTCCGGCCAAGATCAAAAAAAGGCCGGGGTCAAGCCCCGGCCAGTGGTTCGCAGGAGGAACCCGGTTAGGACCCCGCCGCCGCCGTTTGAAAGGAGAGAGAGAGCGTGCGGCGACGGGTATCCTGTCTCGTCAATAGTTGTAGGCGCGCTCGCCGTGCTCGCCGAGGTCGAGGCCCTCGCGTTCGACCTCTTCCGAAACCCGGAGGCCGGTGACGAGCTTGGCAGCATAGATGGCGATGACCGTGCCGGCGGCCGCCCAAGCAATGGCCACGAGGACAGCAACGATCTGGGTTGCGATCTGCGGCCCCATCGCGAAATCGTCGCCGCCGGGCCCACCGAGGCTCGGGGCATAGACGATGCCGGT
>NZ_DASWTD010000628.1:0-5320 GCF_036402335.1 Sphingopyxis sp.
AGCAGGACGCCGCCTATCAGGATGCGATCCTGCCGCGCGATGCCCTCATCGTGTCGATCGAGGCGGGCACCACTTTCGGGTGGGAGCGATACACCGGCCGCGACGGCCTGCGTTTCGGCATCGACAGCTTTGGCGCTTCGGCGCCGATCGAAGACCTATTCACGCATTTCGGCCTTACCGCCGATGCTATCACCCCCCAGATACTGGCAAAGCTCGGCAACTAAGGACCGGCTTCTCCCGCGCAGAAAGGATTTTTCGACATGGCAGTGAAGGTTGCAATCAACGGTTTCGGACGCATCGGCCGCAATGTGGCGCGTGCCATTCTGGAGCGCACCGACCACGATCTCGAGCTGGTGTCGATCAACGATCTGGCCGACGCCAAGGCGAACGCCCGTCTGTTCCAGCGCGATTCGGTCCATGGCCCGTTCAATGGCAGTGTCGAAGTCGACGGCAACGACCTGATCGTCAACGGCAAGCGCATCCAGGTGACCGCCGAGCGCGACCCCGCCAAGCTGCCCCACGCGGCCAACGGCATCGACATCGCGCTAGAATGCACGGGCTTTTTCACCGACCGCAAGGGCGGCCAGGCGCATCTCGATGCCGGCGCCAAGCGCGTCCTGATCTCGGCCCCGGCTAAGGAAGTCGACCTGACCGTCGTCTATGGCGTGAACCACGACAAGATCGGCGCCGAGCATGTGATCGTGTCGAACGCGTCGTGCACCACCAACTGCCTCGCGCCGCTGGCCAAGGTTCTGCACGAGAAGATCGGCATCGAGCGCGGCCTGATGACCACGATCCACGCTTACACCAACGACCAGAAGATCCTCGACCAGATCCACTCGGATCCGCGCCGCGCCCGCGCCGCCGCGATGTCGATGATCCCGACTTCGACCGGTGCTGCCGTTGCCGTCGGTCTCGTCCTGCCCGAACTGAAGGGCAAGCTCGACGGCTCGTCGATCCGCGTCCCGACCCCGAACGTCTCGGTCGTCGACCTGACCTTCACACCCAGCCGCGAGACGACCGCGGAAGAGGTCAACAAGCTGCTGAAGGAAGCGGCCGAGGGCGAACTCAAGGGCGTGCTCGGCTTTACCGATGAGCCTTTGGTCTCGATCGATTTCAACCATGATGCGCACAGCTCGACGATCGACAGCCTCGAAACCTCGGTGATCGACGGCAAGCTGGTGCGCGTGCTCAGCTGGTATGACAATGAATGGGGCTTCTCGAACCGCATGATCGATACTGCGGGCGTGATCGCCAAGTTCCTCTGAGCCGAAGGGAAACGTCGATGACCGCGTTCAAGACCCTCGACGATATCGGTGACGTCACCGGCAAGCGCGTTCTCGTGCGCGTCGACCTCAACGTCCCGTTGTTCGAAGGCGCGGTCAGCGACGCGACGCGGATTCAGGCAGCGATGCCGACGATCCGCGAACTGTCGGACAAGGGGGCGATCGTCCTGCTGCTCGCGCATTTCGGGCGACCGAAAGGCGCGAAAAATCCCACCCAGTCGCTCAGCCTCGTGATGGGCGGCGTCGAGGATGTGCTTGGCCATTCGGTCATGTTCATCCCCGAAGCGGTGGGCGAGGGCGCGAAGGCCGGAATAGCGGTGCTCGCCGCGGGCGACGTCGCGGTGCGCGAAAACACGCGCTTCTATCCCGGCGAGGAAAAGAACGACGCCGCCTTTGCCGATGGGCTCGCCGAGATCGGCGATCTCTATGTCAATGACGCCTTTTCGGCGGCGCACCGCGCGCACGGTTCGACCGAGGGCATTGCGCATCGGTTGCCCGCCTATGCCGGCCGCGCGATGGAAGCCGAATTGAAGGCGCTCGACGCCGCGCTCGGTAATCCGGCACATCCCGTCGCGGCGGTGGTCGGCGGCGCCAAGGTGTCGTCGAAGATCGACGTGCTGCGCAACCTCGTCAGCAAGGTCGATCACCTGATCATCGGGGGCGGCATGGCGAACACCTTCCTCGCCGCGCGCGGGGTCGATGTCGGCAAGTCGCTCTGCGAGCATGACCTGGTCGATACAGCCAACGCGATCTTCGACGCCGCCGATGCCGCAGGCTGCACGATCCATCTGCCCTACGACGTCGTGGTGGCAAAGGAGTTCGCCCCGAACCCGCCGACGCGCACCGTCAACGTGCATGAGGTCGCCGCCGACGAAATGATCCTCGACGTCGGCCCGGCCGCGGTCGAGGCACTCGCCGATGTGCTCAAAAACTGCCGCACGCTCGTCTGGAACGGCCCGCTCGGCGCATTCGAGACCCCGCCGTTCGACACCGCGACCGTCGCGCTCGCGAAGACCGCCGCGGCGCTGACACGCGAAGGCTCGCTGATCTCGGTTGCGGGCGGTGGCGACACCGTGGCGGCGCTCAACCACGCCGGTGTCGGCAAGGATTTCACCTTTGTCTCGACCGCCGGCGGCGCCTTCCTCGAATGGATGGAAGGCAAGCCGCTTCCCGGTGTGGACGCGCTGAAAGCCTGATTTTTTGCGCGCATTTGCATCCTGCCCAAGGGATCGCTATGCGCACCGTCCCATACGTATGCAAACACCGGAGATCTTATGACCACCGCCAATGCCGCCATGCTCGACCAGATCAAATCGGGGCAGGGCTTTATCGCCGCACTCGACCAGAGCGGCGGTTCGACGCCCAAGGCATTGAAGGGCTATGGCATCGAAGCCGACGCCTTCTCGAACGACGAGGAAATGTTCGGGCTGATCCACGACATGCGCAGCCGCATCGTTACCGCGCCCTGCTTCAACGGTGAAAAGGTGATCGGCGCGATCTTGTTCGAGCGCACGATGGACGGCGACGCCGGCGGCAAGCCGGTACCCGCATTGCTCTGGGAACGCGGCGTGGTGCCGTTCCTGAAGGTCGACAAGGGTCTGGAAGACGAAGCCGACGGTGTGCAGCTGATGAAGGCAAACCCCGGTCTCGATGCGCTCTGCGAGCGTGCGGTCGCCAAGGGCGTTTTCGGCACCAAGATGCGCAGCGTCGTTAATCTCGCGAATCCGGTCGGCATCAAGGCGATCGTCGAGCAGCAGTTCGCCGAAGCCGCGCGGATTGCGGCGCACGGGCTCGTCCCGATCATCGAACCCGAAGTGAACATCAAGAGCGCCGAGCGCGACGCGGCGGATCGCCTGCTTCTCGAGGAAACGCTGGCGGCGCTTGATGCCTGGACCGGCGCGCCGGTGATGCTGAAGCTGTCGCTGCCGACCGAAGCCGGCCTGTTCCAGCCGCTGGTCGATCATCCGAAAGTGCTGCGCGTCGTCGCGCTGTCGGGCGGCTTTGCCCGTCCCGAGGCGTGCGTCGAGCTGGCGAAGAATCCGGGCATCATCGCGAGCTTCAGCCGCGCCTTGCTCGAGGACCTGCGCCACCAGATGAGCGACGAGGAATTCAACGCCTCGCTGGGCGGTGCGATCAGGGAAATTCACGCGGCCTCCGTGGCCTAGGTGATGGGAGAGAGGTGGCAAGCCGTCGACGATTATATCGCGGAGAAGCTTCTCGGCGACGACGACGCGCTTGCCGCCACCCTCGCCAACAATGCCGGGCAGGGCCTGCCGCCGATCGATGTGTCGGCGGCGCAGGGCAAGATGCTCTTCCTGCTCGCGCAGATAGCGGGTGCGCGGCGCATCCTGGAGATTGGAACGCTCGGCGGCTATTCGACGATCTGGCTCGCCCGAGCGCTGCCCGAGGGCGGATCGCTGGTGACCCTCGAACTCGAAGCACATCATGCGCGTGTGGCGCGCGAGAATCTCGAGCGCGCGGGTGTTTCGGGCAAGGTCGATATCCGCATCGGTCCGGCCGCGGAAAGCCTTGCGGCGATGACGGACGAAGCGCCGTTCGACTTCGTCTTCATCGACGCCGACAAGCAGAGCAATGCGCATTATGTCGCCGAGGCGATCCGGCTCGGCCGCCCCGGTACGACGATCATCGTCGACAATGTCGTACGCGAGGGCGGAGTGCTGGAAGCGGATAGCGATGACGAGCGTATCGTCGGCACACGCGCATTGTTCGACATGCTCGGCGGCGACCCGCGGCTCGACGCGACCGCGGTGCAGACCGTCGGCGCGAAGAAATGGGACGGCTTCGTGCTAGCTCGGGTGCTTTAAAACCCGCCATCAAAACGGAAATCGAAGCGATAGTCCTCGGGTTTGATCGTCCGGCCGCTATTTCGTGCAGGCCTGACGGCTTCGAGCAAGATCGACCCGTCGGCAAGCGGCGTGCGCTTGCCGAGCGTCGCTTCGAACGCCTTTTCGCGCCCGCCCGGTCGCAGCCACAGCATCTTGAGGCGCAGCTGGCCGGCGTGAACACAGAGGACGTCTTCGGGGCAGCGGCTATCTTCCAGAACTTCCACGGCTTTGACGACCGGGCCGTCGGCGTAGGCCGGCTGGTCAAGTCCGATATTCCTGGCTTCGGAGAGGGGCGTCTGCTGCTTTGTCGCGGCGCACGCCGACAGAGCGAATGCGACAATCAGGGCAGGGGCGGCGAAGCGATGGATGTTCTGCATTTGCTCGTCTCTGACCTCGTCGCTATGAACGCGCCATGAAAGCACCGACCTGCCAACTCTACCTGATTTCGCCGCTCGACGTCGGCGGCGATTTTCCGGGCCAACTGACCGAAGCGCTGGACGCCGGGCCGGTCGCCGCCTTCCAGTTTCGCGTCAAGGATCTCGACCAGCACGAAGCCGCGCGACTCGCCGAGCCGCTGCAGGCGATCTGCGCAGCTAGCGATGTCGCGTTTATCGTCAACGACGATGTCGCGCTCGCGAAACGGCTGGGCGCCGACGGCGTGCATCTGGGACAGGATGACGGCGATCCCAGGGAGGCGCGCCAGTTGCTGGGGCCGCAGGCGCAGATCGGGGTGACGTGCCATGCGAGCCGCCATCTGGCGATGGAAGCAGGCGAGGCGGGGGCGGATTATGTGGCCTTCGGGGCCTTTTTCCCGACGACGACCAAGGCGGTCGAGCATCACGCCGATCCCGAAATTCTCACATGGTGGCAGGGCATGTTCGAACTGCCCTGCGTCGCGATCGGCGGGATCACGGTCGACAATGCGCCGACGTTGATCGAGGCGGGCGCCGATTTCCTGGCCGTTTCGGGCGGTGTGTGGGCGCATCCCGAGGGCGCCGCCGCGGCGGTGCGCGCGTTCAGCGCGCTCCTCGAAGATCAGCCGGCGGGATAGTCGCGGCCCGGTGCCCCCGGCTCGCGGTCGGATTTGCGGGGTGACGCGCCGTCCTTGCGCCAGCCGAACAGGCCGGCGCAAGGGGCCTCGCGCCGCAAGGACTTTGCCGTCGCCCGCCGGATGGGAGGCGTCAAATC
>NZ_DASWTD010000629.1:0-17469 GCF_036402335.1 Sphingopyxis sp.
GAGCTTACCGAACAGCCGCCCGAGGAGGTCGAGAAGGTCGCCGAAACCGCGCAGGCGGTCCAGCCCGACCCGCTTTCCCCGCCGCAGCCGGCGAACACCAACCCGCCGGCGGGCGACCTGTCGAGCCTGCTGCAGGATCCGACCAGCGACAGCGGCGCCTTTTCCGGCGGACCGCGCGGGCAGGGCGGGACCGGCAGCGGCCCGATGATCGGCGGCACCGGAAAGGGCGGCAGCGGTGCGTCGCGCGCTTATGCCGAACTCGTCCAGCGCGCGCTGATGCGGCAACTGCGCAAGCGGCCGAACCTCGCGCAGGCAAGCTTCCAGTTTCGCGTCCGCGTTCGGGTGTCGGGGTCGGGACAGCTCGAAATCCTGGGGCTCTCGGGCGTCCGTCCGGCCGATCTCGAGGCCGAGCTGCTCCAGACGCTGCGCGGCCTCAACCGGATCGACACGCCGCCGCCCGCGGGGGTCCCCAACCAGATCACTCTCCAACTCAACCAGGCGTGAAACCCATGACCAAGGAACAGGGAAAATCAACGATGCGTAGCTTCAAGCTTAAACCGACCCTTCTGGCCGCGACCGCTGCGCTCGCTGCACTGGCTGCGATCCCGCAGGGCGCCGCCGCACAGGATCGCCCGACGGATCCTTCGACGATCGATATCCTCGACGTCCTCGTGGAGAAGGGCGTGCTGTCACGCGAAGACGCCAATTCGGTACTGTCGGAAGCGCGCAAGCGCGCCGAAGCAAACAGCGGCGTCGTGCGCGTTCCCTATGTGCCCGAAGCCGTCCGCAACCAGATCCGCGACGAAGTGAAGAAGGAGGTCGTCGCGACCGCCCGGCAGGAAGGCTGGGCCCAGCCCGACGCACTTCCCGAGTGGCTGAGCCGCTTCCGCTTTTCGGGCGATATGCGCGTGCGCGGCGAACATGTCGCCTTCGGTCAGAGCAACACGCCGCTGATATACGACATCAACGCGATCAACGCCGACGGCGGTTATTTCGTCGACGACCTGTTGCCGCTGCGCGCGACGACGAAGGATCGCCAGCGTGCGCGCGTCCGCGCCCGTTTCGGCGTCGATGCCAAGGTGTCTGATAAGGTCGAGGCCGGCCTGCGCTTCGTCACCGGCAACCCCAGCGACCCGGTTTCGACGAATGAATCGCTGACCGGCAATTTCGACAAGTTCATGGTCGGGCTCGACCGCGCGTATATCCGCGTGCGTCCGTTCGCCAAGGACGGCCGCTTCGCCGGCAGCAACCTCATCCTCGGCAAGTTCGACAATCCCTTCTTCTCGACCGAGTTGATGTTCGACCGCGACCTGCAGTTCGAAGGCGCGGCGGCGACGCTCGAAGCGCGCCTTGGCGGCGACGAGGGTGCACCTTCGGTCTTCCTGACCGGCGGCGCCTTCCCGCTCGAGGAATGGGATTTCACCGGCGACGACAAATTCCTGTTCGCGGGCCAGATCGGGGTGAAGACCGCACCGGTCGACGGGCTCCGCTTCAAGGCGGCGGCAGCGCTCTACGAATTCGCGAACGTCCAGGGCCAGTATAATACGCAGGGCCTGCGCGATAACGACTTCACCGCGCCCGACCGTGTCCAGTTCGGCAACTCGGTGTTCAACCTGCGCCAGGACGGCGGCGTCGTGAACACGGTCAAATTCGGCCTTGCATCGAAATTCCGCGTCGGCGCGGCGACCGCGCGCGCCGAATTCGACATCAACCCGACGCTCGTCGGCGCGCTCGATTTCGAGGTGCTGAAAAACTTCGCCTTCGACCGCGACGAACTCGACGACCGGCTGGTGCCCGCGTCGAGCGGCGACATGGCGTGGAACGCGCAGCTGTCGATCGGCCACCGCGAGATCGCCGAAGCGAACGCATGGAGCCTCAGCGCGGGTTACCGCCGCCTCGAAGCCGATTCGACGCTCGACCTGTTCACCGACTCCGATTTCGGCCTCGGCGGCACCGACCAGAAGGGCTTTGTCGTTCGCGGCAGCTGGGGCCTCGCCAAGAATTTCTGGCTGACCGGCTCGTGGCTTTCGGCACGCACCATCGACCTCGTCGATCCCGCGACCGGCACCGCCGCACCGCCGATCGATACCGACGTTTTCATGCTCGACCTGAACGCGAAGTTTTGAGGGATATCGTGATGAAAAAGCAGATCATCGGCCTGTCGCTCGTCGCGCTGGCTTTCGCTCCTGCCGCACACGCGCAGGAAAATACTGCCCCGGGCGGCTGCATCGTCGCCGAACAGGCGCAGCAGCTGATCGCGACGCTGAAGCAGCGTAACGACCAGCTTCGCGATATGTCGGAAAAGATGCGCGCGATGGAGGCCGAGGTCGCCGCCGCGCGCAGCGCCACCGGCCAGATCGAAGCCAGCCGGAAAGCGATCGTCATTGCCGCCGACAAGAACCGCGAACTGCGCGAACTCGGCGATGCGATCATCGCCGATTACGAAAAAATGGGCCTCGGCAAGAAGATGGCGGCGGGCGAGCCGCTGACCGGCCTCTACCGCGTCCGGCTGGAGAACAAGCTGCAGGAGTTAAGCGACCAGGTCGCGGCGCTCGGCTTCTACCCCGAGCGCGACGCGGTGCCGGCCGCCGAACCGGCGCCGACCAACCCCTGATCCGCACACCCGCCGCGCGTACCCCTTTCCCATTCGATCCCGAGGAATCGTCATGCTGACCCCCAATGCCTTCATCGCCCCCGCCCGCAAGCGCATCACCCGTTTGAGCCGCGCCGCGCTGGCGGCATCGGTCAGTATCTCCTCGCTGCTGGTCATGGCGTCGCAGCCGGCCATCGCGCAGGAAGCCGGCACCCTGCCGGGAACGCAGATCCTGCAGGGCGGGCGCTGGACGGGCGCCAAGCTGCCGACCGTGGCGCAGGGGAATAGCGGTCTGGTGATGACGATCGAGCAGGAGCAGAAGCGCGCACTGCTCGACTGGTCGCGCTTCGACGTCGGCAAGAATGAGGAGGTGCGTTTCCAGCAGCAGGGCACCGACTGGATCGCGCTCAACCGCATCTTCGACAGCAAGCCGAGCGAGATCGCGGGCAAGATTACCGCCAAGGGCCAGGTGTGGTTGCAGAATACCAATGGCATCATCTTCAAGGACGGCGCGCAGATCAACGCGCACAGCATCCTTGCGACCGCGCTGCCGATCACCGAGAATCAGCTCTATAACGGGCTGCTTTCGGGCAACGGGGTCATCCGCGGTCAGGCCGCCAATCCGCTCTTTCCCGCGCAGAATATCGGCATGGTGCCGCGCCCGCCGGTCGGGCTCGATCCGAACAGCCTGCTCGGCGAAGCGCCGGCGCCGGTCGCGGGCGAGCGCACGAGCGTCATCGATTTCCTGGCGCGCGCCGCGATCCGTATCGCGATCCTGCGCGAAAACGGCATGGAAGGCGTCGACCAGTATAATTCGGGCTACGGGCTCGATACGCTGAGCTATTACGACGCGTCGGCGGGCGGCACGCGCTATTTCATCAATCCCGAATTCGCGAACGTTGGGCTCGGCGCGGTGCTCGAAAGCATCATCGCCAACATCGACGTGTCGAAAATGGGCGATTACGATTATTCGAACTTCACCAATATCAGCCAGTTCTGGACCGGCGTAAGCTGGCAGGGGATTCCGGCGGGATCGCAATCGATCCCGCAGGCGCTGCGCAACGAAGTGGCCGCGCAGATCAAGGCGCAGTTCGTCGATCAGTACAGCGCGCGGCTTGCCACGACGCAGCAGAACTACGCCAATTATCTCGCCAATTCGCGTATCACGGTCGAACGCGGCGCGACGCTGACCTCCAGTTCGTCGGACAGCGCCAGCCCCGGCAAGATCATGCTGTTCGGCCCCAACGTCTCGAACGCCGGCAAGCTGACCGCGCACGACGGACAGGTGCTGATGGCCGCCGGCGAGGAAATCAAGCTCAGCGCCGGTCAGGGCTTCACCAACTCGGCACGCGGCGGTCTTGCGGTCAATGTGCGGGCAACGCCGATCATCGATTCCTACGGCAGCTTCCCCGGCATGCCATGTTGCCGGCCCGAAACCCAGGCGGCTTGGGATGCCGCCTATCTCGAACGCGCCAATGCGGTGGGGATGACCGCCGCCAACAGCGGCGAGATTCTCGTCGATCGCGGCGCGGTGACGATGGTCGGTGCCAATGTCGACCAGATGGGCGCGATCCGCGTCACCAATGGCGTGCGCCAGCGCAACGGCACGATCGTGCTGCAGGCGAGCCATGGCTTCAACGTCAGCGACTATTCGGTCGGCGGAAATTATTTCGCCGGCAAGGTCACGCTGGGCGAGGGTAGCGTCACCAGCATCACGCCCGACACGTCCGACATCACGGGCCTCGCCGCCGACAGTTTCGCCAAGGGGCGCGTCCTGATCGCGGGCAATGAAATTGTCCTCGAGAAAAATTCGAGCGTCATTTCGCGTAGCGGCGAGGTCGTGATCCACGCCAGCCCGAGCGGCGTCGGCGAACGCGGCGGCAGCAGCCCGGCCGCCACCGATGGTTCGGTCCAGGAAACCCGCGGCGACAAGGGCAGCTTCGTCATGAAGTCAGGCGCGCGGATCGACGTGTCGGGCCTTCGCGATGTCGAGCGCAGCGTCGCCGACAATATCTTCGCGGTCGAGGTGCGCTCGAACGAAGTGTCGGCCTCGCCGAAGCAGCGTGACGGCATCCTCGTCGGCGAGACCGTCTATGTCGACCGCCGCGACGGCGCGGCGATCGTCGACTGGACCGGGGCGCTCGCGGGCGAACAGCGCACCGCCGAACAGATGTCGACCGAAGGCGGCAACGTGCGTATCCGCGCGTCCGAATTCGCCATCGTGGAGGACGGAGCGACGATCGACGTGTCCGGCGGCAGCACCAAATATACCGACGCCGAGGTGACCGTCACGCGCCTGCAGGACAGCTTCGGGCGCTTCCACAATATCTCAGATGCCGATCCGAACCTGCGCTATGTCGGGATCAGCAAGGCGACGCGGCTTGAGAAAGGCTATGTCGAGGGCTCCGACGCGGGCTCGGTCGAATTGCTCTCGGGCAGCTCGCGCCTGTTCGGCAAGCTCACGGGCGACGTCGTCGTCGGCGATCGCCAGGTGATGGGAGCGCTCGGCCAGCTTCGCGCGCCGCGCGTTCCCGCCGGTGCGGTCGGTGCGAGCCTCGTCGGCGAAATCGGCATGCCCAAGGCCGGCTCGGCGACGCTCCACCGCGGCGGACCCGAATATGGGCCCTGGTCGTCGACGTACAGCTTCATCGTTGCCGACGAAAAGGCGTTCACCGGCACACTATGGACCGAAACCGAAACCAATGGCCCGTTTGTCGAGAGCGATCCGATGCTGCTCGATCCGTTCGCGGTCGGCACCAGCTATGGCGACCAGAGCTATACCGAAGGCGATCCGCTCTGGACCTCCAAGGGCACCTATGAAAACGGCCAGCCGCGCTGGGTATCCTATATCGAGGATGATTTCTTCTCGGGCATGGGCGACGTCGTGCTGGGCTATGGCAGCGGTCACCAGAACCAGACGATCAATCCCGGCGTCTCGATCCGCCTCGCGCCGGGCGGCGGTTTTTCGACCGGCAGCGAAAATGGCGTTGGCCGCGTCGGCAACAATGTCTCGATCATCGCGCCATCGGGCAATATTTCGCTCGGGGCCGCCAACGGCATGACGATCGGCAGCGACGTCCTGCTGTCGGTCGCGGCGCCGTGGATCAATGACGTCGATGCGCCCGCCAATGCCATCCGCGGCTATGTCGATGGCGGGACGATCAGCCTGCTCGGCTCGACGCTGACCGGCGACATCACGCTCGATGCCGGCGGCGGCGGCTGGTACCAGCGCGTCAAGCCCGGACAGAACAGCCAGGGGCAGGGTGCGTCCACCCGTTTCAACGAAGGCGATTTCCGCCTGTTCGAAGGCAAGGGCGGCAAGGTCGAACTGGGCGGCGGCGGCCAGACCGTCGGCGCGATTCTCGATTTCGCCGACATCAGCCTTGGCGGCCTTGGCGGTGGCGGCATGCTGGCGCTGATCGCCTCGGGCGATGTCGTCGTCGGACCCGCCGGCGGCTCCGCGGGTGAGGCCGAATATATCGACGAGACGCTGTTCCGCGACATGGGGGTCGGCAGTCTGGCGCTCGGCGCCGACACGCTGACTATCGCTTCGGGCGCCAACCTGTTGTTCCAGACGCGCAACATGCGCTTCCGCGGCCGCGCCTTTGACGTCGCGAGCGGTACCGACCTGCGCGACGTGACCGACCTTGCGCTCCTGCCGCCGCATTTGCGTCAGGGCGGCTCGCTCCAGTTGCTCGGCGACGCGATCACGATCGAGGCCGGCGCGCTGGTCGAGGTCGACCCGCTCGGCAGTATCCTGCTCGATGCATCGCAGATCCGGATCGACGGTACGTTGCGCGCGCATGGCGGCTCGATCAACGTCGGCGGGACGTCCGCGTCAACGATCCACCTCGGCAACAGCGCGCTGCTCGATGCGACGGGTATCGCGCAGACGGTGAAGGTGCCGGGCGGCGCCGATGGTCGCGGTTTCTGGTACGACGGGCGGATCGTCGACGGCGGCGCGGTTGCGGTGCAGGGCGCCAATGTCGTCATGGACGCGGGCGCGACGATCGACGTGTCGGGGACCAGCGGCTTGCTGTCGGTCCTCCAGCCCGGCCGCTATGCGGTGGTCAAGGTCAATCAGGTGATCGGCAGCGATGCGGGTTCGATCGATCTCGATGCCGATAGCGGCTACCTGCTCGGCAATCTGCGTGGCGAAGCGGGCAGCCAGTATAATTATGGCGGCAAACTCGCGATCGCCGGCGGGCTCGACGGCAAGCTGCTGCTCCCCGAATATACCGACTGGTCGACGGGTGATACCGGCCTGCAATCGATCCTCGACAATTTCCAATATGCCTTCTTCCCCGAACCGACGCCCGAAGCGCCCGTCAGCCTGCGCCAGTTCTTCGCGGACAATTACAGCTGGCTCGAACCGCAGCTCGGCTTCGGCGCCGGTGATATCGAGGATATCCAGATCACGAGCATCGCCCAGTTCACCGATTTTATGCGCACGGTGCTGGGCCCGCTCGTCAAATATAATCCGTCGGACGCCGATGGTGCGCTTGTACTCGATGCCGACATGACGGCGGTGCCGAACGTGCCGCCGCCGAGCCGTTATGCCTTTCCGGAAGGCTATGAGCCGGCGGACATGGCGGCTTTCGACCGCTCGATGACTTTCGTGCTCACCGCGCTCGGCGGTGTCCAGAACCCGGCGGGCCTCGGCCGCGGCTCGCGTACGACGGTGGGCGCGAACATCCTGCGCGACATGAAGCGTTTCGATACGCTGTCGATCGCCGGCAAGCTGGAATCGGATCAGGCGATCGATATTTCGAGCCAGCGCGTGCTCACCGTCGCGGGCGGGTTCAACGGTACGCAGGACATGTCGTTTAGCAGCCGCAACGTCTATCTGACCGGCGGTGGCGGCATCGGCTTCGCGCTGAAGGAGCCGGCGAGCGGGACGCTGACCGTTTCGGGCGAGACAGTCGAGATCGCCGGCAAGTTCGAGGTTGGCGGGTTCGAGAAGGTCGTCATCGCGGCCGAGGGTGACATGCGTGGCGGCTTTGCCGTGGCGGCCGGGCAGCCGGTCCCCGAAGATGGCGACGTCACCCCCGGAGTCCGCACGACGGGCGATCTCGTGCTGCGCGCGGCGCAAATCTATCCGACCACCGATGGCGTCCTGCGCTTCGATTCCGACCGGAGCATTCGCGTCGAACAGACCGGCCGCCGCGCCGCGCCGCTGTCGGCGGGCGGCACGCTCATCCTCGAAGCGCCAAGGATCGAGCAGGCGGGCACGCTGCGCGCGCCGTTCGGCGAAATCCGCCTGACCGCAACGGGCTATAATGTAACCGACGACAGCGGAGCCGAAACCTTCGTTCCGGGCAGCGTAGCCCTGCTTCCGGGCAGCATCACGTCGACGGCGGCCGATGGCCGGACGATCCTTTACGGCTACACTTACGACGGCCAGAGCTGGTATGCGCCGACGTCGGCGGGCACCACCGGATCGACCGAATTGTCGACCCCGCCCGAAAAGCGCGTTTCGCTGAGCGGCGATATCGTCGACGTGCAGGAAGGCGCGACGATCGACGTGTCGGGCAGCGGCGACGTGCTCGGGCTGGAGTTCGTCGCGGGCCCGATGGGCCAGACGAACATTCTCGATGCGCCGGGCAATTATGCGATCGTCCCGGCCTATGGGAACGGCATCATCGCGCCGATCGATCCGCTCTATAATCCGGGCACGTCGAGCGATACGGTCAACAGCGGCACGGCAGCGGGTTATCTGCCGCTTGGGTCGTCGGTGTGGCTTGCAGCCTTCGACGGCAATCCGGCGGGCTGGTACACGCTGCTTCCGGCCGAATATGCGCTGACCCCGGGTGGCTACCTGCTCTCGCTCGCCGGTGATACGCCGATGACGATGGAGGCGCGCCGGGCATCCGACGACAGTTTCCTCGTGCTTGGGCGCCGCGGCCTGTCGGGCACCGGCATCACCGACCAGACGCTGTCGACCTGGCGCCTGACGAGCGGCAGCGACGTGCGCAAACGCTCCGAATTCTTCGAAACCTATGGCAACAGCTTCTTCTCGAGCGAACGCTTCCTCGAAGGGCTGCTGCGTTCGGGCAATCCCTACAACGCCGACCCGCGCCTGCCGGTCGACGGCGGCTTCCTGACACTCGCCGCGAACAGCGCGCTCAAGCTCGACGGCACGATCGTCGCCGGCGGCGCGAGCGGCGTGACCGGCGCGCGTGGCGGCATCGTCGATATCACCTCGGACAATATCGTGATCGCCGCGCCGGGCACCGACGTCAGCGACCTCGCCGGTTATCTGGTACTCGACCCGAACAAGATTTCGAACATCGCCGAAAGCCTGCTGATCGGCGGCGTCCGCCGTCAGGGACAGGGCGGCCTCGAAGTCGTCACCGGCCAATATACGCGCGATTCGGCCGACGAGGTCCGCTCGCCCGAAAAGAGCGTCGGCGCCGAAAATGTCGTGGTCCGCACCGACGGAGCCAACCCGCTGACCGGCACCGAACTGCTGTTCGCCGCGAACCAGAGCGTGCGCGTTGAAGGCGGGTCGGTGATCCGCGCCCAGGGCGACGGCGCGGACGCAACGAATATCGCGATCGCGCCGAGTATGCCCGCCTACTTCAACCAGCAGGGCCAGCTGGAAGCGGCTGCCGAAGATCGCGGCGGCGCCTTCCTGCGCGTCTCGAATCTCGGCGACATCACCGTCTCGCGCGAGAATGTGCAGAGCGTTGCCGGCGACATGATCGTCGAGGCGGGCGCCACGCTCGAAGCGGCGGACTCGGTGCTGCTCGACTCGACCGAGAACACGATCGTCGGCAATGGCGCGGTGATCAAGGCCGACGCGATCACCGCGGCGGCGGGTCTCGTCAGTCTCGGTGCGGTGCCGCAGGGCACCGATGGCCTTGTCTTCTCGGGGGCGACGCTGGCCGCGCTGACGACGGCCGACAAGCTGACGCTCAAGAGCTATTCGACCATCGATTTCTATGGCGATGTGGCGCTCGACCTGACCGGTACGGTCGCGCTCGACGGTGCGGCCCTCATCGCGCGCGGCGAAACGCCGGGCAGTGTGAACATCACCGCCGGCACGCTCGAACTTCGTAACAGCGATGCCGCGGCGACCGACGCCACCGGCAACGGCGGCGCGTTGGCACTCGGCGCGAAGAATATCGTGATGGGCGAAGGAAAGGTCGATTTTGCCTTCGACACGACGACGATGGATGCCGAACAGCGGGTGATCTTCGCCGGCCTCGGCGAAAGCAGATTCGACGGCGCGCTCACGATCCGCGCCGCCGAGATTACCGGCGAGAGCGGCGCGGGTCATGTCGTGACCGCGGCGGGCGCGACCCAACTGCGCGGCAACGGCAGCACGGCGGCGCTCCCCGCCTTCGCATCGGCGGGTGCCTTGCTCGATTTCCGCGGGACCGATGTCCTGATCGATGCCGCGATCCGCGCGGGGTCGGGTACGGTGCGCGCGACCGCGAGCGAGGGTGACGTCCGGCTGGCCTCGGGCACGAAGATCGACGTCGGCGGCGCCGACGTATCCTTCTTCGAGGTCCAGGGCTTCCTGCCCGGCGGCAGCATCCAACTCACCTCGGTCAACGGCGATACGCTGGTCGAGGAAGGCTCGCTCCTCAATGTGTCGGGCGGTTCGGCGGGCGGTGACGCGGGCGCGGTTGCACTGTCGGCGGGGCGCGGTGTCGTCGTGCTGGATGGCGTGCTGAAGGCCGATGTCGCGGGCGGTTATCGCACCGGCAGCTTCGCGCTGACGACGTCGACGCTCGACGATTTCGGCGGCCTCAACGCCAAGCTCAACGACTGGGGCTTCTCGCGGCGCCGCGACTTCGCCATCCTCGATGGCGACGTGCTGCTGAACGGCACGACACGCGTCGATGCGCTGCGCATCGTCACCGGCAACGGCGATATTTCGGTGGCGAGCGACGCGATCCTTGGCAGCGACAGCGCAAAGGGGGGGACGATCCTCCTCGCCTCGGGCGGCGACCTGATCGTCGCCGACGGCGCGCGCTTCGACGTGAGCGCGAGGGGCGCGGATCAACGTGGCGGCTCGGTCGACCTGCAGGTCGCGGTCGGCGGCAATATCGACGTCGGCAACGCGTCGCTCGACGTCTCGGGCAAGGGCAAGGGGCAGGGCGGCACCGTCCGGCTGCGCGCGGCGCAGACCGGCGACGACGTCGCGGTCGCGCGCTGGGGCGCCGATGTTTCGGGCGGCGACACACAGCTTGAAGCCTTCCGCGTGTACGATCTGGACGATGCCGACGGCGACGCGTCGAACGGTCATCTGGCCGAAATCGACACCGCGTTGCAGCAGCAGGTGATCGCCGATGCGACGGCGTTCATGGACGCCAATGGCACCGACATCCGCGCGCGGCTGGGCCAGACGGGCAATGCCGCATTCCAGCTCGTGCCCGGGATCGAACTGCGCTCCGAAGGCGACATGGACCTTGTCCACAACTGGAACTTCAAGAATGCGCGCTTTGATGGCAAGGGCGGCGTGCTGACGCTGCGCGCCGGGGGCGACCTGACGATCAACGCCAACCTTTCCGACGGCTTCGTCGACGGGCACGCGACCCCTGACACGATTTCGCCCGAGGACCTGCCCTATGGCTGGACCCCGGGTTCGGTCCCGCTTCCGGATACCCCCGCGTCCGATTTCACCAATGACGACAGCTGGAGCTACAACCTTGTCGCAGGCGCCGATTTCGCACAGACGAATGTGCTGTCGACGCAAACCGGCAGCGGCGGCGCGATTGAGGTCGGCGGGCTGGTGCGCACCGGCACCGGCGACGTCAATGTCGCCGCCAGCGGCGATCTGACCTACGAAAAGGCTTCGCTGATCAACTATCAGGGCAGCTGGAACGAAAGCGATCCGGCGACCCGGATCACGGTTCCGAAGGGAACGCCGGTCGCCGACGGCACGATCCTGAAACCCACCAGCTACGCGTCGCTCGACGGCGCCGGGCGGACCATCTACCCCGAACTTCCGGCGGGTACGGTGCTGCGCAAGGGCACGAAACTGCCCGCGGGGACCGAAATGCCCGACGGCAGCGTGCTCGTGGCGGATACCGTGCTGACCGCCGACGTGACGCTCACGGCCGATACCAGCTTCCCCGGTGAAGTGGTCATCGCCGGGAAGACCTATCTTGGCGGCGACCTCGTCTGGGAAATCGCGTCGAACCGGTCGAACGACCCGAGCGCGCCGGTCCAGATGCGCGTGCCCGCCTCGATCGCCGGTCTCGGCGACCTCGAGGTGCGGGTCGTGGTCGGCGGCACCGGCGATGTCGCGCTCGTTCTCGCCGACGGGCGCTATATCCCGGATAACAGCACGTTCGGCTTCGGCGACGTGCGGCCGGTCGAGATGGTGAACGGCGCCATCTATACCGTCGGCGTCGAGGATGGTCCGATCGCGAATTTCACCGACAAGACACATGTCGGTTTCTCGAGCAACAACGCACCCGGCATCATCGCGCACCGGTCGTACATGACCAGGGGGGGCGACGTGAATGTGAATGTCGGCGGTGCGATCACCGGCGCGGGGACGATCCTCGAAAATTATCGCTGGATGGTGGCGAGCGGCTCGACGCCGACGACGGCATTGTTCGGCTTTGCCTATCCCGGCAAGGACCCGAACGCGCTGTTCAACATGGAATATGTGCAATATCAGGCCGACCAGACCGGCCAGACGGCGCTTTCGCTGCTCGCCGACCAGTTTACGCAGGGTATCGGCGCGCTGGGCGGCGGCGACGTCAGCATCACCAGCGGCGGCGATGTCGACAATCTGGTCGTCGCGCTGCCGACATGGGTGCGCGTCTCGGGCGGTACGGTCGACATGCCGACCAAGACGCTGCATCTGTCGGGCGGCGGCGACCTGGTCATGAATGTCGGCCAGAATATGAAGGGTGGCCTTGTCCAGGTCGGCAAGGGCCGCGCGACGATCGACGTCGCGGGCAGCGTGATCGCGACCGATCAGCGGACGGGGATCGGCCTCGGGCTCGACAACGCCGCCTATCTGCAACTCGCCATCGACGATGCGCAACTCAGCCTGCAGGCGGGCGGCGACGTCAATCTGCGCGGCGTGTCGTCGATGCTCGGCGTGACTTCGCTGCCGCTGTGGCTCAGCGGGCGCTATGGCAGCAGCGGCAATCAGCCGAGCTGGCTCGGCTACACCGCCGACACCAGCCTGCGCGTCACTTCGCTTGGTGGCGACATCAACTATCGCACCCAGTCGGGCGCCAACGGCGGGGCGAATGTCCTGCCTAGCCAGACCGCGTTCGTCGCGACGGCGGGTTCGATCAACTTCGGGATGGAGGAAAGCGCCGGCGCCCGCGTCGTCGTCGACATGTGGCCCGACACGCGGCTCGACCTCCTCGCGCAGCAGAATATCCAGTTCCGCCTCGCGGGCAATTACGACGGCGCGGGCTTCACCATCGGCTATGCCGATCCGCTGTGGGTGCCGCGTGCGATCAATCCGGGTACCAGCAATTTCAACACCCCGATGTTCCAGTCGACGATCACGCAGGATCCGCTGAACGGCCACTGGATGTTCAACCAGGCCGGGCCGGGCTACGGGATCGACGGGCCCAACGTCCATAGCGGTTCGTCGAGCTACAGCCGCATCTATGCGGCGCAGGGCGACATGATCGGCTGGGACGAGGGCAGCTACGATACCGATCCGAACGGCGGCAACGGCATGCACGGCGGGACCTTTACCTTCGGACACGAGACGCGGCTGAAGGCGGGCGGCGACATCCGCATGGGCGATATCACCTTCATCACCCACGACGGCAGCGACGTGCCGGTGATCGAGGCGGGCGGTTCGATCTATCTGCCCGACGCGGTGCTCTATGGCCCCGGACGTCTGTGGGTGCAGGCAGGCGACGAGATATGGATGGGCCGCACCGAAGGGCGGGGCATCCGGGCGCGCGAGGCGTACAGCATCGTACCGACCGCAGCGCCGCTCAGCGGCGGCAGCATCAGCGTGCTCGCCGGCATCGATCAGGAACCCGAGTATCAGGCGTTCTTCGACTATTATCTCGATCCCGAGAATGTCGCCGATGCGCCCTCATGGCTCCGCCAGTATTTCGTCGAGGGCGACCGCGAGGGGTTGACGGTCTCGACCGATGTCGTGCTCGCCGACGGCCAGACGCGGACCACCGTCTATGCGATCGAACTCGTCAATTACATGCGCGAGATGGCGGGGCGGGAACCGATCCCGACCGAAGCGCCCGACGAGGTCAGCGGCAGCCGCCCGATCACCCGCGGCAAGCTGGTCGCCGAAATCGATCCCGCTGAATATGCAGAGGCGCTCGCGGCGTTCAAGGCGCTCGATCCCGTGCTCCAGAAACCGCTGGCGGTGCGCATCCTCAACGCCGAGCTGAAAACGGCCGGGCGCGAGGCGGTGGGCCGCTCGCCCGAAACCGATGGCCGTTATGTCCGCCAGGGCGATCCGACGCGCGGCTATGATGCAGTGGGCCGCCTCTTCCCCGGCGCGCAGCGCAAACCGGGCGAGACGCTGGCCGAAGGCGAGCATCGCTGGACGGGCAATATCGAGATGATGGTCAGCCAGATCCGCGGCGAAAGCGGCGGCAACGTCGACCTGCTCGCGCCGGGCGGCTCGATCCAGCTCGCCAGCCTTGCGATCTCGAACACCAATCCGGGCACCGCGGGTATCGTCACCCAGCGCGGCGGCGGGGTCAATGTGGTCACCTATGGCGACTATATCGTCAACCAGAGCCGTACGATGACCGCCGACGATGGCGATATCCTGATCTGGTCGTCCTTTGGCAACATCGACGCCGGGCGCGGTCGCAAGACCTCGCTTTCGGTGCCGCCGGTGGCCTTCCCGATCAACGCCTGGGGTCAGACCAACATCCAGCTTTCGGGCCTGCCCAACGGTGCGGGTATCGCGACGCTCGACCAGGTCGACGGCAAGCAGGGCGGCGACGTCGATCTCTATGCCTTCAACGGCATCGTCAACGCCGGCGATGCGGGCATCCGGGCATCGCGCGACCTGTTCGTCGGGGCGGTCGAGATCCGCGGGCTCGACAACATCACCGTGGGCGGCGAAACGAACGTCGACCTGACGACCGAGGAGGGCTCGGTCGGGCCGCTCAACCTCGAAAACTTCGCCCAGTCGGCGGAAGACGATGCGCTCGACAAGGCATTCGACATGGCGGCCGAAGTCGAAAAACTGCGCACCGTCCGCCAGACGATCCTGACCGGCTCGGTCGTCAGCTTCGGTACAGACGACTGCGTCGAAACCGCAACCAACCGCTGCCCGGTCGATCGCGACTGACCGGCGGCCGGCCGGGAGGGATGGTGCGTTCCTCCCGGCCACTGCATTTCACCCGGCTATCAATTCCCATCTTTCTGACGGACAGGTTCGACATGACCGAGAAAACCGAAACGCGATTTCCGCTCTTCTATCGCCAGCCCGAATTGCTCACGGCGGCGCAGCACGCCGACCTGCGGCTCAGCCGCGGCGGCTATGGCTTCGCCCGCGACGCCAATGCGATCCCGCTGACCGTCATCGAATTCGGCGCCGCGATGCGGCACTATCCGGTCGTTTTCGCGGCCGGGGATGGCTTTCCCGTCGCGATCCTCGGGCTCGACCGCCGCAACGGCTTCGTCGATGGCGAAACATGGGCAACGGGTTGCTACGTACCCGCTTATGCGCGTCGCTATCCGTTCGTCTTCGTCGACCGGTCGCAGGACAGCTTTGTCCTTGCGATCGACCGGGCGGCGCCGCATTTCGCCGGCGGCGACGAGGGCGCGGCGCTGTTTTCGGACGGGAAGCCGACCGAGGTGGTCGACAATATCCTGACCTTCTGCCGTGATTTTCACGGCGCGCATATCCAGACCGATGCCTTTGTCGAGGCCCTGCTCGCGCAGGAGCTGCTCGTCGACCAGCATGCCGATGCGCGGCTCGATTCGGGGCAGGCCCTGATGCTCCGCGGTTTCAGGATCGTCGACCGCGCGAAGTTCGACGCGCTGCCGGACGCGCTGGTGCTCGAATGGCACCGCAAGGGATGGCTTGCGCTCATCCATTTCCATTTCCTGTCGCTCGACCGCTTCGCCGACCTGTTGGCGCGCGCCGAGAACGCTGCCGTGCCGGCGGAAGCCGTCACCGAAACCGAGGATGCCTGAAATGATCCGGATCATATCGACAAGTGCCATCGCTCTCGCGCTGGTCGCCGCGCCGGTAGCTGCACAGCAGGCCGCGCCGGCGTTCGGGGGGCCGGTTGTTCCGGGCGTGTGCCTGCTCTCACGCGAGGCGGTTTTTGCCAATGCGGCTGTCGGAAAGGCGGTATCGGCGCGGATCGCGGAGCTGACACGCGCCGCGCAGGCCGAGGTCGACCAGCAGCGCACGCCGCTCGAGACCGAAGCCAAGGCGCTCGCGACGCAGGGCGACGACGCCAAAACCAAGCCGCGCCGCGATGCCCTCGCGACGCGCTGGCAGGCACTGCAGCGTCAGGCCGCGCAGGGGAACCGCGAGATCGAGGCGACTCGCGCCAAGGCGCTCGCACGCGTCGCCGACGAAGCGCAGCCGGTGATCGTAAAAGTCTATGGCGAACGCAAATGCGGACTGCTGTTCGATCGCGGTGCGGTGCTCGGCGGGAATTTCGCGAACGACCTGACTGCCGATGTCGTGAAGGCGCTCGACGCCAAGATCACGACGATCCCGTTCGAACGTGAAAAGCTGCCGCAGGCGCCCGAAGGCACCTGACCCTAGATTGCGACCGCGATCTCCCCGCGCAGGCGTTCGGCGTCGCGCGAGGGCGGGACGCCGAAGGCGCGGGCATATTCGCGGCTGAACTGCGACGCGCTTTCATAGCCGACGGCATAGGCGGCGCGCGCCGCGTCGGCGTTGGTCGTCAGCAACCGCCGCGCCGCCTGCAGGCGCAGCGACTTCTGGAACTGGAGCGGGCTCATCGCGGTCGCTGCCTTGAACTGGCGGTGAAAGGTCGGCACGCTCATCCCCGCGATTTCGGCGAGTGCCCCGGTGCGGAGCGGCCGGTCGTAATGGCGGCGAATCCACGCAATCGCGCGCCGCACCTGCGACAGCCGGCTGTCCTCGCGGACGATCTGCCGCAGCATCGGCCCGTGGCCGCCCTGAAGCAGGCGGTAGAGCACCTCGCGCTCGCGCGCAGCGGCCAGGAACGGAATGTCGGCGGGCGCGTCGAGCAGCGCGAGCAGCCGGTCCCACGCCTCGAGAAGTTCGGAGGTCATCGACGCGACACCGAAGCCGGCAATCGAGGTGCTGGCTGGAAGGGGCGTCGCGGGCGGCAGGTCCGCCAGCAGTTCGGCGAGCAGGTTGCGATCGAGCGCGAGGCTGGCGACGACGTAGGGCGCGTCGGGTGCAGCCTCGATGATGCACCCCGTTGCGGGCAGTTCGAGCGAGGACACGAAGCTGCTCGCGGCGTCGTATCGCAATATGCGGTCGCCGATCAGTACCTGCTTGGCGCCTTGCAGCACGATGCAGACCATTGGCTGGTAAATGGTCGGAACCGGCGGGCTTGGTCCGCCTGCGGTGGCAAGCCCGACCCGCGGCAACGGCGTTTCGAGGCGGATGCCGTTGGCGTGGCGCAGGACGCGCCGGCTCATATGATCGAGAAGTTCTTTCATGACCCGAAGATCGGAAACCTGGCGCCGCCTTGCAAGGGTGATTGATAGGATCGGGCAAGCGATCGATCCGATCGGGCGCGTCTGCCGCGTCCGCGTCGCCCATCTTCGGGTGGCAGGCAGCACCTCTCCCCCAAATGGCTGCCCCGCAACAGCAAGAAGGACAGGATTATGACCAGCAATTTCGGTGCGACATCGACGACCGACGAGGTGCTCGCGGGCGTCGACCTCGGCGGCAAGCGTATTCTCGTGACCGGCGCTTCGGCAGGATTGGGTGT